>CAZPOZ010000174.1:0-6383 GCA_964588235.1 uncultured Planctomycetales bacterium | reverse complement strand
ACGGCCTGCAGAGGCCATCCATGGGGCCTTCCGCAGGAGAGGTCTCGCCCTCCGACGGACCCTACCCCCAACTTGGTGGCCATGGCCCTGAGGCCGCCGGACAGGCTGCCTACGAGGGGATGAACGCCTTGCGGTCCAGGCCCGCCTCGGTCATCCAGCGCCAGAGCGTGGTGCGGTGGACCCCGAGGAGCCTGGCGGCCAGGGTCACGCTGCCGGCGGCGCGCGTGAGCGCCTCGCGGATCTGGCTGTGGCCGTCCACCGGCGCGGCTGCGGGCGTGGCGCCGCCCCCAGGGCCTTCCTCCCGCAGGGTCACCGCCACCTCGGTGGCCGAGAGCGGCACGGCGTCGATGCGCACCTTCACCCGGGTTCCGTCTGCCCGACGCATCTCCACCGGACCGTCCAGGGACATCTCGCCGCAGGCGCGGGCCTGCTCGGCGGCGCAGCCGCCGCCCTCGTCGCAGAAGCTGCACGCCAGGACCTCGTCGCAGCGCTTGCCGATCACCTGCTCGGGAACCACCCCCGTCAGCCGCGCGGCCTCGGGGTTGATGGACAGGAGGGTGTGGTCGGGCCCCACCGTGTAGATGCCCACCGGGAGGACGTGCAGCAGGGCCGGGACCCCCGACTTCGGCCCCGCCGGGGCGACCCGCGCCGCCCCCCCGGCGGCGGCGGGGGCCGGCCTGACGGCTGCGGACGGCAACGCACCTGCTGCGGAACGGGCCCTACGGTCCTGCTCGATCATGGCGGATCTCCGCGGGCGTCGGGGCCCAGGCGCGGGCCCGGACGCCACGCCCCTCCCCGCTGCAAGACCGGGGCCAACGTCTGCGTTGCGTGCGCCGGGGCGGCCGTCCGCGCCACCGGAGGCGTCGGTGCGAGCCGCGGCGGTCCGCGGGTTGAGCCGACGCTCGGAGGCGGAGCGGGGGGCGCTGGTGGCCTGGTCGCTGCACGACGCCGACGCCCGGGTGCGGGCGGCGGCGGCGCAGGGGCTCCGCTCGGAGGCCGACGGGATCCGGGGAGCGGCGCCGCTGGTGGCGCTGATCCTGGCCCGCAGCTCGGCGCCGCAGCGGCGCGCCGAGCTCGAGGACCTGCTCCGCACCCCGCGCTGACGCCGGGTACCCTGCCCACCGCATGGCGAGCCGGACGGCCTCGAGCAGGTTCTGGAAGAAGAAGTACGTCGTCCCCCAGGAGCACGGCTCGTGGACCTGGTGGCTCGGGCCGTTCGTGATCGGGCTGTCGGTCGGGGGCCGGCCCGGCGGGGGCGTGGCGGCGCTCTTCGTGGCTGCGCTGGCCGGCTTCCTGCTCCACCAGCCCGCGGCGGTGGCGGTGCGCGCGGCCGTGGGGCGCTACCCCCCCTCCGACCTCCGGCCCGCGCTGGGCTGGGTGGGCCTGCTCTCGCTGGTGGGCGGGCTGGCCGTGCCCTGCCTGCTGCTGCACCACCACGCGCGCGTGCTGCTCTTCGTCGCGCCCGGGGTGCTGCTGTTCACCTGGCACCTGCTGCTCGTGGCGCGCCGGGCCGAGCGCCGGCACGCCGGGCTGGCGGTGATCGTGAGCGGGGCGCTGGCGCTGGCGGCGCCGGCCGCCTACGTGGTGGCCCACGGTGAGGACACGCGCACGGCGCTGGTCCTGGCGGCCCTGTGCTGGGCGCACAACGGCACGGCCATCGCAGCCGTCTACCTCCGGCTCGAGCAGCGGTCCTGGAAGGCCGGCACGGCGCACGCCGGGCGGTGGAGCGCGGCGGCGCCGCTCCTGCTGGCCCACGGGGGCGCGCTGCTGGGCGCGGGGACGGCCGCGCTCCTGAGGGTCTCGGGGCCCTGGCTGCCGCTGGCCTTCGTGCCCGCGGCGCTGGACGCGCTCGCCCTCGCCTGTCGGCCGGCGCCGGGGCTCTCCCCGCGGCGGGTGGGGCTGCGCCAGCTGGCCGTGGACGCCCTCTTCACCGCGCTGTTCGTGCTGCTCTGGCGTTGAGCCGGAGGGCCGGGCGGCCCCTCGGTCCGGCGGAGCCCCCGGCCGGGCGGAAGCTCCAAGGCGCTTGCCCTCCGGGAGGGTGTCGGCCGGGCAGGAGATCGGCTGAGGGCCCCATCGACGCGTAACATGTCGCCGTACTCGGCGATCGCCGCTCCCCGGGCGATCGCTCCATGGAGCCCGGCTCGCTCGGGCGAGCAACCCAGGATCAGCACGAGGACTCACCGTCCGACGAGGATCGACCGAGATGCCGACGGTCCGGCGCATCGGGTCTGCAAGGTTCTTCTTCTACAGCAACGAGGGCACGGAGCCGCCCCACGTCCACGTCGAGCTGGGGGGCGCTGTCGCGAAGTTCTGGCTGGAGCCCGTATGCTTGGCCGCATCGAGCCGCCTCAGCGGGTACGAGCTGCGTCGCCTGGAGCGGCTCGTCGCCGAGCACAGCGTGTCGTTTCTGGAGGCATGGCATGACTTCTTCGGGCCCTAGTGCCGATCCTCGAGCGGTCGATGTCCAGTGCGACGACGACAACCTCACCGTCGCCCTCGCGGACGGGCGTCGCCTGTCGGTGCCGCTGGCGTGGTTCCCGCGGCTGCTCCACGCAAGCGTGGATCAACGGAACGACTGGCGGATCCTCGGGGATGGGCACGGCATCCACTGGGCCGACTTGGACGAGGATCTCAGCGTAGCCGCCCTGCTCCGCGGAACCGCGGGCTCGGGCACATCCCGTCGGGCGGTCTGACGGCTCGTGCCCCCTCTGCCGGCGAGGCCGGAGCGGCGGCATCAAGCCGCCACCTGCTCCCGCTGAGCCACCCTGCCCAGGGCGCGGACGCGTCCGGCCACCCTCCCGAGGCCCGGGTGCGGGGAGGCGGAGAGGCGGCGCCTCTCGCGCTCAATCCCGGGGCTGCGAGCTGCGCGCGTCGTAGGCCGCCTGCGCGGCCAGCACCTCGCCGATGTGCTCCTCGCTCCAGGCGCGGATCGAGGCCAGCAGGGCGGTCAGCGTGGTGCCCAACGAGGTCAGGGCGTACTCGACGTGCCTGGGCACCGTGCCCAGCACCCGCCGCTCCACCAGCCCGTCGCGCTCCAGGCCGCGCAACACCTGCGTCAACACCTTCTGCGACAACCCGGGCACGGAACGCTTGAGCGCCGTGAAGCGGATCGGCCCCTGCGTCAGCCGGCCCACGAGCAGCACCGTCCACTTGTCTCCGATCCGATCCAGCACCAGCCGGGTCGGGCACAGGGGGTTGTAGGGGTCGGGGATCGGGGCGTTCTGCAGGTCCATGGGCGTCCAGGGTGGGCCGGAAGGCAGGGTAGCGCAACCGCTTCGCAGGGCGGGCGGACGCCGGCCGGCCCGGGGAGGTACAAGGTCCCCCCTGCACCGCCCGGAGCTCCCATGCCGCGCCCCCCCGCCGCGCGCGCCCGCCCGCGCTACCAGCCCCACCCGCTGCTCGACCGCGAGCGGGCCGCCAAGGAAGGGCTCGAGGCCTCGACCGGGCGCTCCTTCGAGGCCTGGCTCGCTCTCGCCCGCCGCCGCGGCGGGGACGCGCGCGCGCTCAAGCGCTGGCTGAAGGACGAGCACGGCCTCAAGGACATGCTGGCGCACTGGGTCGCCTTCGAAGCCCTGCAGGAGGGCGGGGCCTCCTACGACGACCCGCTGCCGATGGTGGAGGCGCTCTACGCCGGACCCAAGGCCGCCCTGCGCCCCGTCCACGAAGCCGTCGTGGACGCCGTCCTCGACCTGGGCGACGACGTGATCGTGACCGCCTGCAAGACGATGGTCCCCGTCTACAGGAAGCACGTCTTCGCCGAGCTGCGGCCGGGGGACGGCGTCGTCGAGCTGCGCCTCTCGCTCGGCGACCGGCCCGCCCAGGGCCGCCTGGAGCGCCCCGCCTCGAGGCCGGACGACGGACGCCTCACCCACCGCGTGCGCCTCAGCGCCCGGACCGACGTGGACGCCGAGCTCCGGGGCTGGCTCCGCCTGGCCTACGCCGCCGGCGCCGCCCGCATCGCGCGCAGCACGCGCTTCCGGCCCCCCCCCGAGCTGCTGCGCGCGCTGAAGGGCGCGCCCGCCGCCGCCCGCACCTGGGCCTCGATGACGCCGGCCATGCGACGCGACATGGCGGAGTGGATCGCCTCCGCCCGCCAGGAGGCCACCAAGGCCCGCCGGCTCGCCACCGCCCTCGCCCGGCTCGGCGCCGGCCACCGGCGCGTCTACTGAGCGGCACTCAGCCGCCTCGAGGGGTACGCTGCGCAGTCCCCCCCTCGGGAGACCCCCATGGCGCACCGCACCCGCTCCGCCGCCGCCTGGCGCCGGCAGGCCGCGCTCCTCCTGGCGTTCGGGAGCGCCTTCACCGCCTTCGCCTGGGCCGAGGAGCCGCCCGCGCCGGCCCCCAACCCCGCGCCCAGCCCGGCGCCCGCCCCGCAGCCGGCGCCCGGGCCGCGGCCCCGTCGCGCCTTCCCGGGGCCGGAGCGCGCCGGCGCCGGCCTCAACCGCGAGCAGATGTGGCCCGCCCCCACCGCGGAGGACTGGCAGAAGCCCTGCCTGCTCACCTGGCAGCGGACCTGGGAGGACGCCGTCGCCGTGGCCGAGGAGACGGGCAAGCCGATCCTCGTGTGCATCAACATGGACGGCGAGATCGCCAGCGAGCACTACGCCGGCGTGCGCTACCGCCAGCCCGAGATCGCCGCGCTCTACGAGCCCTACGTCACCGTGATCGCCTCGGTGTACCGCCACTCGCCCCGCGACCACGACGACGACGGCCGACGCATCCCCTGCCCCCGCTTCGGCGGCGTCACCTGCGGCGAGCACATCGCCATCGAGCCGGGGATCTTCGAGCGCTTCTGCGACGGGCAGCGCGTCGCGCCGCGGCACATCATGGTGGAGCTGGGCGCGAAGGGCCCCGACGGCGCGCCCAGCTTCCAGGAGGTCTACGACGTCTACTACCGCAACGACACGGCCTCGGTGTTCCAGGCGATCGAGGACGGCATCAGCGACCGGCTCGCCGAGCCGCGCCCGCCCGTCTCGCGCGGGGACCGGCCCCTGGTCGAGCGCGTGGGCAGCCGGCACGTGGAGGACCGCGCGGCCGTCGAGGCGGCCTACGCCGCGGGCGACGCCGCGCAGCGCAAGGCCCTGCTGGAGGCCGCGCTCGCGCGCCCCGCGTCGGCCCCGCTCGACCTGCTGCGGCTGGCCGTGTTCGGCCTGGACCCCGCGCTGAGCCGGCTCGCGCGCGAGGCCCTGGCCCGCACCGACGCCCCCGAGGCCACGACCCTCGTCTCCGACGCGCTGCGGGTGCCGATGTCGGCGCCGGAGCGCGAGGCGCTGATCGACACGCTCACGCGCCTGGGCGACCGCTCGGTGCTGGCCCGCTGGCTGGCCGTGGTGCACAAGGGCCTGGGCGGCCAGCCCGCCGCCGTCGACCCCGCGGCCTGGAAGGGCCCCGGCAGCGAGCCGCCCGTCTACCTTCCGGCCGTCGGCGAGGAGGGCCTGCCGGCGCACCTGGAGGCGCTGGCCCGCCAGGTGCGCGCGGCGCCGGCCGACGCGGGCCTGCGCCTGGACCTGGCCGAGGCGGCCCTGGGCCACGGCCTGGAGGCCGCCTCGACCTTCCCCTGGGACGAGCGCCGGGCGCGGCTCGTGCGCCGCGCGATGCTGGAGGACGCGCGCCGCGCGGCCCGCGAGGCCGAGCGGCTGGGCGCCACGGGCTGGCGCGTGAACGCGACGCTGGCGCTGGCGGCCTACTACGGCGGCGACCTCGAGGAGGGGTACGGGCGCGCCCAGGCGGCGATGCCGCACCTCCCGCCCGGGGACGGCACGTGGACCTCGATGGCGGTGCTGACGGTCTTCGCCGAGTCGCGCTGGAAGGCGATCAAGCAGGCCGTGAAGGAGAAGCTCGACTTCCCGCCGGCCTGGCTGACCGACGTCCACGCGGCCTACGCCGTGCTGCTCAAGCACCCGCTGGGCACGGCGGACCAGGTGCTCTGGCACCACGACCTGCTCGACTGGCTGGGCGCCGCCGACCAGGCCGAGCGCGTGCTCACGGCCGGCGTCGCGCGCTTCACGGGGTCGGCCGCGCTGCACGCCCGTCTGCGGGCGGCCCTCGTGCAGCGACGGGGGGTGCGGGGGCTGCGGACCGCCTACGCCGACCTCGTGAAGCCGGCCGACGCCTCGCCGGTGCTGGTCTCCTTCGCCGCGCTGGCGGAGGTGGACGCGGCCGAGCACCTGCGCCGCGCGGGGGCGCTCGAGCCCGCGGTGGCGGCCTACGGCCGGGCCCTCGAGCTGCACGCGCGCGCGGTGGCGGCCGACGCGGCCCTGGCCGAGGGCGCGGCCGTGGCGGTGGCGCTGGTGCGCGCGGGCCGGGCGCGGGTGCACCTGATGCAGGCCCGCGACGAGGCGGCGCTGGAGGACCTGCTGGCCTCGTTCGCAGGCAGCCCGGCG
>CAZPOZ010000173.1:0-6389 GCA_964588235.1 uncultured Planctomycetales bacterium | reverse complement strand
ACCAACGTGGGCGTGATCGCGGCGCTCACCGGCCGGGAAGACCTGATCTTCGGCGACCGCGACAACCACGCCTCGATCATCGACGGCTGCCGTCTCTCGTTCGCCAAGCTGTGCAAGTACCGTCACAACGACGTCGAGGACCTCGAGCGCCTGATCGGCACCACGCCGCTGTCCGAGGGCGGGTCGCGGCTCATCGTGACCGACGGCGTGTTCTCGATGCTGGGCGACCTGGCGCCGCTGCCGGAGATGCTGGCGGTGGCCCGCCGGCACCAGGCGCGCGTGATGGTGGACGACGCGCACGCCCTGGGCGTGCTGGGGCCGGGGGGCCGCGGCACGGGCGACCACTTCGGCTGCCAAGACCAGGTGGACCTGGTCACGGGCACGTTCTCGAAGAGCCTGGCCTGCCTGGGGGGCTTCGTCGCGGGCCCGCGCCGCGTGGTGGACACGATCAAGCACACCTCGCGCTCGGTCGTCTTCTCGGCCTCGATGACCCCGGCCAGCGTGGCCACCGTGCTGGCCTGCCTGGACGTGATCGAGGCCGAGCCGGAGCGGCGCGAGCGGCTGTGGGCCAACGTGCGCCGCATGCGCCAGGGCTTCAAGGAGCTGGGCCTGGAGGTGATCGACGGCGGCAGCCCGATCCTGTCCGTGGTCATCGGCGACGAGATGCCCACGCTCGAGTTCAACCGGCTGCTGTTCGAGCAGGGCGTGTTCGTGAACCCCGTGATCCCGCCGGCCGTGCCCCCCGGCATGAGCCTGCTGCGGACCTCCTACATGGCCACGCACACGGAGGAGGACCTCGACCGGGTCCTGAGCGCCTTCCGCCACGTCAGCGAGCGGCTGCGCATCCTGGGCTGACGCGGACGCCCTCCATGGCCGCCAGCCTGCGCGTGGAGCCCGAGACCGGGGGGGGCGGACGCCGCGCCTTCCTGGGCCTGCCCTACCGGCTGTACGCGGGCCTGCCCGGCTTCGTGCCCCCGCTGCGCATGGCGGAGGCGGCGCTGCTGGACCGCCGGCGCAACCCCTTCTTCCTGCACAGCGACGCGCAGCACTTCCTGGCCTGGCGGGGCCGCCGGGCGGTGGGGCGCGTGGCCGCGGTGGAGAACCGCGAGCACAACCGCGCTCATGGGGAGCGCATCGGCTTCTTCGGCTTCTTCGACGTGGAGCCCGACGCGGAGGCGGCCACCGCGCTGCTGGAGGCCGCCGCCGCCTGGTGCCGGGAGCGGGGGCTCTCGGCCCTGCGGGGGCCGGCGTCCTACTCGACCAACGACACCTGCGGCCTGCTCGTGGAGGGGTTCGAGGAGCGGCCGGCGGTGCAGATGCCCTGGAACCGGCCCGACGCCGAGGCCCTGGTCCTGGGGGCCGGCCTGCGCCCGGTCAAGGACCTGCTGGCCTACTGGATCCCCGCGAGCACCCCCGTGCCGGAGCGGTTCGAGCGCGTGGTGGCCCGGCAGGTGGAGCGCGCGGGCATCCGCCTGCGCCCCCTGGACCTCGCCCGCTTCGAGCTCGAGATCGACCTCCTGCGCGACCTGTACAACCGCGCCTGGGAGGCGAACTGGGGGTTCGTCCCGGCCACCGAGGCCGAGTTCCGCCACGCCGCCAAGGACCTGCGCCAGGTCGTGGATCCCGACCTGTCGGCCGTGGCCGAGCTGCGGGGCCGCCCCGTGGGCTTCTCGGCCATCCTGCGCGACGTGAACGCCGTGCTGCGCCCGCGTGGAGGGGGCCGGCTGCTGCCCACGAACCTGCTGCGCCTGCTGTTCGGCCTGCCGCGCGTGCGCCGCTTCCGGGTGATCACCCTGGGCGTGGTCCCCGAGGCGCGGGGCAAGGGCATCAACGAGGCCTTCTTCCTCCACGCGCTGCGGGCCTGCCGGGAGAAGGGCGGCGAGGGCGCCGAAGCCTCCTGGGTGCTGGCCGACAACCAGCGCATGCGCGCGCCCATCGAGGCCGTCGGAGGGCGCATCTCGAAGCGCTACCGCCTCTACGAGCGCACGCTCCGGTAGGCGCCAGCCGGCGGGAGGCGGGGGCGGCCAGCCCGCGCGGGGCGTCGGGTCAGGCCCGAGGCTGCCCGAGCCGCTTGCGCACGAGGGGCTCGTTGTCCTTCCACCACTTGCGCCAGGCCGTCTGCACGCGACGCAGCTCGGCGCCCGGCAGGTTCGGGGCGAAGGGCTCCTCGTGGCTCGTGATGCCCTCCAGCGCGACGTTCACGCTGCTGCGCACGAGATCGTCCTTGTCGGTCAGCGCGTCGATCAGGTGCTCCACGGCGTCGCAGGACTTGAGCTCGCGCAGCGCGTCCGCGGCGCCCAGCCGCACGTAGAAGTCGCGGTGCTTGCGCAGCGCGTTCACCAACGGCGGCACGGCGCGCAGGTCGCGCAGCTTGCCGAGCTCGATCGTGGCGCTGAAGGCGACGCCGGGGTCGGGGTCGCCCAGCAGCTCGAGCTGGCGCTGGAAGACGTCGTCGGGCGCGGTGCCCGCCGGCGGCACGGGCGCCTCCCCGGGCCCCTCGCTGAGCGGCGTCGGCTCCGGCCTGGCCGGGCCGGGAGACGGCGCGGGGACCGGGGCCGGCGCGGGCAGGGGGGACGGCGCGGGCGCCTCGGGCGGCGCATCGCCGGGCACCGGGGCCGGCGCGATCTCCCGGGCCGCACGGGACTTGAGCTCCTGCATCCAGGCGTGGAGCTCGGCTTGGCGCTCGGCCAGCGACGCCAGCCCGCTGCGCAGCTCGACCAGCACGCCGTCCAGGCCCGTGCGGTCGGCGTCCACCCGCTCGCCCAGCGCCCTGAGGTCGCCGCCCACGCGTTCGAGCGCGCGCTGCGCGTCCTCGACCTCGCGGGCGCGCTCGAAGCGCAGGGCCTGCCCCAGGGCCTGCTCGCGCCGGTCGATCTCCGCGCCGGTCGCCCGGGTCTGCTCGGCCAGGGCGGCGGACACCGCCGGGCTCAGCTCGGCGCCCGCCGGCCGCCGGAGCAGCAGGAAGACCGCCGCGCCCGCGCCGAAGAGCGCCAGCAGCAGGGTGATCCAGGAGCGCGCGCCGCTGAGCGAGAGCGCGCGCCGGACCGCGCAGGCCACGCACAGGGTGCGGGCGTCGATCGTGACCGCCTTGCCGCTCTCGAAGTCGGCGTCGGGGATCGACTCCTGGCAGAGGTCGCAGAAGCGGATGTCCATGGCGTGCTCGGGGGGGATCAGCATGCTCATCCTAACGCTCAGCGCCACCCGCGTGGCGACGGCGCGCCTCCGCCGGGCGCGCGGGAGGCTCTTGGCGGCCCCGTCCCGGAGCCGCGGTCCCCCGGGGGAGGCCCCCCTCGGCCGCCCCGGGCGCCCCAACGCCCCCGAGGCCGCCGGGGACCCCGTCGTGCCGCGCCGCGCGGGCGTGGGAGGGTGCCCGGGCGGGGACCCGCTCGGGCTACTTGCCGCCCTTGGGCTGATCGTAGCGCGCGCGGACCTCGTCCTCGTGCCGCCCCCACCACTCGAGCACCTGCGCCCGCACCTGACGGCGCTCGACGATCCTGGCGGTGGGCGACATCCCCGTGTCCAGGTCGGTGATCAGCCGCACCGACTTGTTCGCCTGCTGGGCCACCATCACGGCCTTGTCCACGATCGCCTCGGCCAGCGCCGGGATCGCGTCGCAGGCGCGCATCTCGCCCAGAGCCGCGGCCGCCGCCTGCCGTGTGAACACGTCGGGGTGCGGCTCCGGGGTCAGCAGCTTCGTCAGCTTGGGCACCGCCACGAGGGCCTTGTACTTCTGGACCACGATGATCGCGGGGTAGAGCTTCTCGGGGTCGGTCTGGTCCAGCTCGGCCAGGGCCTTGTCCACCTTCTCCTTCACCAGCGCCGGGTCCTCGGCGGGGGTCGCCGGGACCTCGGGCGCGGGCTCGACGGGCGCCGGGCGGGGCCCGGCCGTGCCCGGACCGGGCGCCGGCCCCGGCGCGGGCGCGACGGCCACGGGCCGCTTCTCCAGCGCCGTCACGGAGGCGCGCAGCGCGACGAGCTCGGTGCTGCGCTCCTCGAGCTTCGTGTTCAGGCTGGCGAGCTGGGCGTCGAGCTCCTCGAGCTTGCCCGCGTTCTCGCGGGCCGCGCCCTCGGCCGCGCGCTGCGCCTGCTGGATCGACTGGGTCCAGGTGGCCCGCAGGTCGGCCAGCTGCTGCAGGCGCGCCTCGAGCTCCTTCGTGCGCGCCGCGTCGCGGGACGCCTGAGCGCGCTCGAACTCCTCCCGCAGGCGTCGCACGTCGCCGTCGCTCAGCGCGCCGCCGACCACCGTGGAGCCCGCCGACGGGGGCGGCGCGGAGGGCTTGAGGAGCAGCGCCGTCAGGGCCACGGCGTTGGCCAGGAGGGCGAGGACGAGAGCGAGCTTGGTCATGGGTCACCGGGCGCCCCGACGCGCTCAGGGGCGGCGCCCATGGTACCGCCCGGGCCGGCGGCCGGTCGGAGGGCGCGGGCACGTCCGGGGGGACCCCGCGCGGCGCCCTCAGTCGTCGTCGTCCTCCTGGCCCATGGCGCGCTCGAAGTCCAGGCCCTGGGCCACCAACGCCACGCGCTCCTTCATCAGCCGGCCGACCTTGAACTTCACGACCCGCTTGGCGGGCACGTCCACCTTCTCGAGCGTGCGGGGGTTCTGCGCCTTGCGCGCCGCGCGCTCCTTGATCTCGAACACGCCGAACTCGCGGAACTCGAGCCGGTTGCCGCGTCCCAGCTCACGGATGATCTCGTCCAGGAACAGCTGGATGATGTCCTTGGCCACGACCTTGGTCACGTGCATCCGGTCGGCGATCCGGGCGACCAGCTCCTTCTTGGTGATCGTGCGGCCCGCAGGCGGGCCCGCGGGGTCGGCGGGGCGGGGCGGGGTGCGGTCCATGGGGCGCTCCTGCCTTCGGGGACGCTGGGAAGGGGGACGGGGGCCTGGGTGAGCGGGTCGGACGGGGGCGGTCGGGGGCCGGGGGGCGGCGGGCGCAGGGGGGCGGGGGGAGGGGGGTGCGAGGGAGGAAGGGAGCCGGGCGTGCGGGGGGTTCCGACCTCCGGGATTCCCTAGATCGTTGGCTTCCACAAGGTTAGGACCCTTCGGCGGCCCTGTCAAACCCCCTCGCGCGGAGCCGGCCATGCCGACGATCCCCGACGCCTTGGCCATGCGGAACCTCAAGTACGGCGACGCGCCGGCGGCCGAGCGGGACCGGGTCGCGGGCGTGCTGCGCTCCGCCGGGCGCCGCACGGAGGCGCTGCTGCTCTACGAGGGCCGCTCCCAGCACGAGAGCCTGGTGTCGCTGCGCGATCACGCGATCACCCACGGGCTCGCCTTCCCCCTGCTCGCCCTCAGGCGCATGGGCGGCGAGGTGACCGAGGCGCATCTGCGGGGAGCCGCGGAGGCCGCCGAGAAGGGCGGCCGCTGGCTCGAGGCGCGCCAGCTCCGGCTGGCGCTGGGCGACACGGCCGCGCTGGAGCGGCTCGCGCCCCACCTGCCCGAGAGCCTGCGGCCGCCGCCGGCCGCGCCTGCGCCGGCGAGCGCGCCGACCCCGGCTCCCTGAGGCGCGCCCCCGCGCGGCCCCGACGCGCCTCCCCCGTGCGCCGGTCCCCGAGGCCCCCCACCGGGCTCAGCGCCCGGGCTGCGCCTCGCGCTCCTCCTCCGCCGCGTCCTCCCGCTCCCAGCGCCCGAGGTCGGCCTCCAGCTGGACGAGCCGCTCCCGGTCGCGCGCCGCCGTGTCCGCGTCCGGGCGGGCCGCCACGAGCTCGAGACCCTCGGCCACGTAGCGCCGGGCGAGCACGAAGTTGCCGAAGTACTGCCCGCGCAGCCGCGCCGCCATGAGCCGCGCCTCGAGCGCGCGCGGGTCCACGCGCAGCGCGTCTTCGTAGGCCTTCACCGCCCCCGAGACGCTCCCCTGCTCGAACAGCGCGCCGGCCTCGGCGAGCAGGTCCCGCAGCCGCTCGTGGGCGTCGCGCCGCGCCCGCCCGAGGAACTCCACGGCCAAGCGCCGCTGCGCGTCGTCGGTCTCGGCCCGCACGACCTCCTCGATCAGCGGCAACGCCAGCCCGTAGCGGCCGTCGGCTGCCAGCGCGAGCGCGGCGCGGTAGAGCCGGCCCGCGTCGGGCGGGCGGCCCTGCCGGCGCGCGGCCTCCCGCTCGAAGCGCAAGGCCTGCTCCTGGTCGTTGGCGGCCAGCGCCTGCTGCCCGCGCAAGGCATGCACGCGGCCCAGGGCGCCGTACAGCCGGGCCGCGCGCTCCCATGCGCGCGCGTCCCCTGCGGGCAGCCCCGCCTCCCCGCCCCGGGCGAGCAGCGGCTCGAGCGAGCGCGCGCGGCTGAGGGACGCCTCGGCCGAGGCGAGGTCGTCGGACTCGAGCTGCGCCAGGCCCAGCGTGAGCCAGGCCTCCGGATCGGCTCGCAGGGCGGGCATGCGCACGGCGCGTCCGATCCA
>CAZPOZ010000172.1:0-6393 GCA_964588235.1 uncultured Planctomycetales bacterium | reverse complement strand
GACGGCGATGGCGCGTCAGCGCCGCCGCGCGCGGGTCGTCCTCGGGGGGGGCAGGGGCGGCGAGCAGCCGCGCGCCGCGCAGCACGGCCTCGAGGTCCGTGCCGTTCTCGCTCGACAGGCACAGGGACTCGAGGCCCTCCTCGGGCACGGCTCCGGCCGCGAGGGCCAGGCCGCCGAGCCTCCCTGCGAAGGCCGCGCGCGCCGCTCGACGCGCCTCGCGCCCCGCGGCGCGGGCCTGGGCGCGCGTGCGCCCGGCCCGTTCGGCCGGCGTGCCCAGGGCCCGCTCCGCTCGCCCCTTGACCGCCCAGTCGGTGAGCTGCCGGAGCAGGCGCACGCGGGCGCGGGCGGGCTCCACGGGATCCGCTGCGGGGCCGGCGCCCAGGCGGCGCAGGCGCTCGAGCGCGCGGCCCTCGAGCGCCTCGTCGTGCGGGAGCGCCAGGGCCACCTCGATCCAGCGCTCCAGCACCGCGGCGCGGCCGGAGGCGGGCTCGAGGTCGTGCTGGCGCTCGAGCGCGACGAGCACCTCGGCGCGCCGGTCGCGGCTCGTGAAGAGCCGCGCGAGCAGCTCGACCCAGCCGCCCCGCTCCCCCGGGGTGGCCGCGGTCGATAGGCGCCGCAGCCACTCGTCGCGCAGCGCGTCGGCCTCGGCCTCGCCGAGCGCCTCCGGCCGGGGATCCAGGGCGCGCGTCAGCCCCCGCCAGCGGGCCAGCGACCACGCGGAGCGCTCGACCCCCGGGCCCAGCACCAGGCCGCGCAGGCGCGTGAGCGTGGCCTTCCCGGCTTCGGAGCGCTGGAAGCGCCAGTCGTCCAGGAGCCAGCCGAGCGCGCCCACGTGCTCGTCGCCGCCCGCGAGCAGGGCGGCGGCCAGGTCGGCCAGCGGCTGCTGCCAGCGGGGGTCCCGCCGCTGGGCCCACCAGCCCTCGTCGATCCCCCAACCGTCCCCGAAGGCCAGCAGGAGCGCGGCCTTCAGACGGGCGCGCTCGGCCTGGGGCAGCGTCGGCCCCCGGCCCACGGCGCCCAGGGTGGCGGCGACCCAGGCGTCGGCCTCGGCCTCGCGGCCCTCGGCGCAGGCCTGCGAGAGGAAGGCGTGCCAGGCGCGGACGGACCCCGGGCGGGCGTTCGTCCAGGCCCGGAGGTGCGCGGCGAGCTCGGCGGCTCGGCGGCGTCGCAGGAGCCGGAAGGCGCAGTCCTCCGCCAGCCGGTCGTGCTCGGCGCCGCTCCACGGGGTCGTCGCGGTGGGGGAGGTCGCGCTGCGCAGCAGGTCGGCGGCGCGGTCGGCGTCGCCGCGCTCGGCGACGCGCTCGGCCCAGGCCAGCAGGGCCCGTGCGTCGTCGGGCCGCCCGCGCGCGGCCGCCTCCAGCAGGCGGTCGGCCTCCCCCCCGCGGCCGGCGTCCTCCAGCAGGTCGGCGCGCAGCCCGTCCCAGGCGGCGCCGGCCTCGGCGTCCTGGGGGCCGCGGTCGGCGGCGCCGTCGCGGCGCACGGCCGGCGCCAGCGCCTCGGCCAGCGCCAGCACGTCGGAGGGCGCCAGCAGCCCGCGCAGGCGCCCGACGAGCCGGCGGGCCAGGGGCCAGGCCCACGCCCCCGCGCGCTCCACCTGCGCGCGCAGCGGGCCCGTGCCCGCCGCGAGCAGGCCGGGGCGGTCCAACGCCCGCGCCCTCAGCTCGGCCTCGATCCAGGCGGCGCCCGGGAGCCCGGCCAGGGCCTGGAGCGCGGCCTCGCCGTGCTCCAGCGCCGCGGACCGCTCTCCCCGCTCGAGGCCCTCCGCGGCCAGCACCAGGCGCTCCGCCACGCCCGCCTGCCCGCGCCGCAGCGCCGCCCGCGCCTGGGCCAGCGTCGGCAACGCGGGTCCGAGGAGGACGACGTCGCCGAGGTCCCCCAGCAGCGCCGTGGCGGCGGACGCGGCCTGCGAGGGGCTCGGCGCGGCGACCTCGAGCGTGGCCCGCAGGACGAGGCGTCCCTCGGCGTCGAACCACTCGCAGCGGCCGGGCCACACCCGCCCCCCGCGCTCCACGGGGTCGGCGAACACGGCCCGGCCGCGCAGGTCGCTGCCGCTCGCGATCCGTCGCTCGGCGACGAAGCCCCGGGCCAGGTCGAGCACCCAGGTCTCGACGACCAGCGTCGGCGGGCGGTGGACGGTGAAGGTCAGCAGGCGGCCCTCGCGCCCGACCTCGCGCAGCTCCGCGCCCTCCAGCTGCCGCAGCGTGGGCAGCCCGAGCAGCGTGCGCACGGCTTCGGGGCCGAGCTCGGCCCGGGGGCCGGCATCGAAGGCGCGGGCCAGGCGGCGCCCCACCGCCAGCCGCAGGCCCGCCCGGCCCTCCACGGAGAGGGCCTGCGGCTCCCGGCCCTGGCGCTCGGTGCGCAGGGCCCAGCGTCCGGGCCCCGTGACCAGCCGGCGCCGCTCCAGCGCCAGCCGGCGCCCGCTCGTGGGGTGCAGCGCCTCCACCGTCTGCTCGCAGGACCAGGCCGCGCCCTCGGGGCCCTCGGAGGCTGGCGGCGCGAGCAGGCGCCGCAGCTCGGCCCGCAGCGCCTCGGGGCCGGCGGGCGGCTCGGGCTCCGGCGGCGCGACGTGGCGCGTGGGGCCGGGGGCGGGGAAGCCGAACGCGTGCAGGTCGCCTGCGGGGTGGGGAGCGAACGCCTCCCCCTCGTCGGGCGCGAGCTCCTCGAGCTCGAGCCCGCCCGGCCCGCGGCCGCCCTCGTCCTCGGCGTCCTCGAGGCCGTTGGTCGCCTGGTCCAGCAGGCCGGGCTCCGCGCCGTCCCCCGGCGCCGGCCCCTCCCCGCCTGCGTCGTCCTCGGGCGCCACCTCCGACAGCGTCGGCGCCGGCGCGCAGCAGGGCAACGACTTCTGGAGCGGCAGGCCGGCCGAGAGCCCCGCGTCGTCCTGCCCCTCGGCGCCGCCGTCGTAGCCCTCCTCGACCTCCTCGGGCTCCTCCGGGCTGGCGGCGAGCGCCTCCTCGCCCTCGCAGCCGAAGAGCGGATCCTCGGGCGGCGTGAAGTTCGAGGGCACGAGGTTGAGCTCGTCCCCCCGGAACGGCGGGATGCGGTCCGTCAGGAAGGTGTCGCCGTCGGCGTCGGCGAACAGGCTCCGGCCGAAGGAGGTGAAGCCGAAGCCCGAGGCGGAGACGCCGCCCACGGCCGCCCCGCGGGAGGCGGGCAGGGGGAGGTCGCGCCCCAGCCCGTCGATCTCGGCCTGCATCCGGCGGCGCAGCCCGAGGCGCCAGGCGCGGGCCTCCTTCGTCGCCGCGGCCAGCGCCTCGCGGGCCACCGCGTCCCGGGTGGCGGCGAACTCGAGCTCGGCGTCGCGCGCGCGCACGCCCCGCTGCACGCCGTAGCGCGCGCGGTCCTCGTCGCTCTCCAGCACGAGCAGCGAGGTGTAGGGGGTGAGCAGGCCGTGCTCCAGGCTCAGGCGGATCACGTCCTCGCGCACCGCCGCCGTGGGGCCCTGGGCGAGCAGGTGCTCGAGGTGGCGTCGGGCCCAGAGCCGCGGCAGGTACGAGGCCTCCTCGCCGGCGGTGGGCACGGGGATCGGCGCCGTGTAGCGCACGGGCTTCCCGCCCAGGGTGCCCGTCACCACGACCGCTCCGGCGGCGGGGGCGCCGCGCGGGTCGAGCCGCCCCAGCACCGAGTGCTGGGTGCCCACGGGGAGGGGCGGGAGGGTGGAGGGGTAGACGCGCGCCGTGGCCACGCCGGTGACCTCCACGCGCAGGTCCTCGAGCAGCGGGAGCGTGGCCTCGGCCAGGAGGCGCTGCGCCGTCGCCGCCGGGTCGTCGCCCACCGCGCGCAGGCTCCCTGCGCCGACCGAGGCCAGCGCCTCGAGCACGGGCTTCTCGTAGGCCGGCCCCGGGGCCACGGCGTGCACGGTCACGCCCGGGCCGAACCCCGCGGACCGCAGGCGACCGGCCAGCGCCTGGGGGTCGGGGTCGGCGCTGGTGGCGATGCCGTCGGTCACCAGCACGACGTGCGTGCCGGGCGAGGCCGCGGCGCGCAGC
Source organism: uncultured Planctomycetales bacterium (assembly GCA_964588235.1). GTDB lineage: Bacteria > Planctomycetota > PLA2 > PLA2 > JAEUHO01 > CAZPOZ01. The sequence goes on along the minus strand of CAZPOZ010000172.1, from coordinate 2,407 downwards.
GCGGCGCAGGCGCCCTCCAGGTCGGTGAAGCCCCGCGAGGGGCGCGCGGCGAGGAAGCGCGCGGCCTGCTCCTCGAGCTCGGGTCCGGGCGGGCGGGGGGCCTCCGCCAGCCAGCGCAGGCGGGTGTCGAAGGTCGCCACGCGCACGCGGTCGTCGGGCCCCAGCTGCGCCAGCAGCGCGGCCAGGAAGGCCTCGGTGGAGCCCCGGGCCGCGCCGTCCACCGAGCCGGAGGTGTCCAGGGCCACGATCAGGTCGAGCGGGGGCGCCTCGGGGGAGGCCCCGTCAAGGCCGCCGGCCCCGGCCGTGTCGGGCGGCTGCAGCAGGAGCAGGAACCAGGCCTCGTCGCCGCGCCGGTGCGTGAGGACCGTGAGCGGCGGGTGCGCGGCCAGGCGCCCGGCCACCTCGAAGTCGCGCGTCCGGGCCACGTCGCGCGCCTCCAGCGTCACCTCGGCCGCGCCGGGCCCCAGGAGCCGGGCGCGGGCCTCCGGGTGGGTGGGGCAGCTCAGCCCGGCCAGGGGCAGCGCGGAGCGCGCCCGCACGGTGATCGACAGCTCGCGCAGCGGGGCGGCCTGCGCCGCCCCGCCGGAGAGGGCGTGCCGGTAGCGCCAGGTGTCGCCCTCCAGCGGCAGCACCTCGGTGTAGACCAGCCGCACGCGCTTCTCCGCGCGGGGCTCGATCGGGAACACGCGCGCCTGGAACAGGTTCCCGCCGGCCCACTCGAGCAGCCCGGGATCCTGCCGGCGGCGGCGCACCTCCTCGTAGATGCGGCGGGCGCGCTCGCGCTCCACGAGGTCGGCCTCGACCAGCTCGCCCCCGACCCACAGGCCGAAGCCCGACAGGCTGGCCTCGGCCGGCAGCGGGAAGCGGAACGTGCCCTCCAGGCGCGCGTCGCTCTCGTTGGCGAAGGTCTGCACGATCGTCGTGCGCGCCACCGCGTCGACGATCTCCACCTCGGCGGCGTAGGAGGTCACGCGCAGCGGGACCTCCCGGCCGTCCACGTGGGCCAGCAACGCGCCCATCCAGGCCTCGGAGGCCGTGCCGCGGTAGCCGACGAGCCAGCGCGGCGCCTCGGGCAGGCTCCGCAGCCCGCCCTCGCGGTCGGCCCCGAGCCAGCGCGGCGCGGTGGCGCTCACCTGCCCCTGGCGCAGCCCGCGCACGAGCACGGGCGCCCCCTCGGTCCCGTGGGCCTCGAGCTCGCCCTCCAGCAGCACGAAGGCGCCGTCGCTCGTCACGTCCAGCAGCGTCCCGGGGCCCAGCGTGAGGCGGCCGCCGCCCTTCAGGCGCGCCTCGAGCGCGTGGGCGCCCCGGCTGCCCGTGCGCCACCGGTCGCCGGGGAAGAGCAGGCTGCGCGCGCCGACCGGCGTGAAGCGGCGCGCCGACGCCGCGCGGCGCACGACGAGCCCCTGGCGGTCGACGACGACCCCCACGCGCCCGTCGGCCGCGAGCGGCTCGGGCTCGGCCCGCGCGAAGGAGAGCAGCAGGCAGGTGGCCAGGGCCACGGAGGCCGCAGCCGGCCAGGCACGCACCATGGAGGGGCTCCGTCGGGGGAGGGCGAAGGCCGTGCCGCGGGTTCGGCCCGCCCGAGCCTACTTCAGGCCGGCGAGCAGGCGTGCGGCCTCGGCCTTGGACGACGCGAAGCGCGCCTCGAAGGTCCCGGCGAGCACCTCCTCCAGCGGCCGGCGCGCGCGGGCGGGCTCGCCGGCGTCGATCCAGCAGCGGGCCTCCTCGACGCGCGCCTCCGGCTCGAGGGGCCGCAGGCGGGTGACCAGCGCCCAGCGCTCGGCCGCCTCCCGCAGGCGCCCCTGATCGCGACGCGTGCGGGCGATCAGGCGGTGGCCGTCGGGCTCGAGGGGCCGGGCCTCCACCGCGCCCGTGCGGGCGCGTTCGGCGGCCGCCGCGTCGCCGCTGCGGGCGTGACGCGCCGCCAGGTCGGCCCAGCCGGCGGCGTCGCCCGGCTCCAGGGCGAGGCGGCGGGTGAGCGCCTCGAGCGCCGGCCCGGGGGCGTTCGTGGCGTCGTGGACGGCGGTCAGGTCGCGCAGCACGCTGGGATCCCCGGGGGCCAGGGCCGCGAGGGCCACGAGCTGCGGCAGGGCCGCCGCCGGCATGCGACGCCGCTCGCGGAAGATCCAGGCCAGCGCGCGGCGCACCAGCGGCACGTCGGCGCCCGTGGCGCGCACGCGCTCCTCGTGGCGGGCCGCGAAGGCCGGCAGGTCGGGCGCCGCCTCCAGCACCTGGACGAGGAGGTTGCCCGGCTCCCAGCGCAGGGTCCGGGCGCCCGTGCCCACGAGCGAGGCGGCGGCGGCCTCGACGGCCGCGTCCACGCGACCCAGCGCCGAGAACGAGCGGGCCAGCGCGGCGCGCCAGCCGGCGTCCACCCCGTCGGGGCGCCCCTCGGCCGCCAGCCGGG
>CAZPOZ010000171.1:0-6471 GCA_964588235.1 uncultured Planctomycetales bacterium | reverse complement strand
ACACCTCCAGGGCCAGCGCGTGCTCGGCCCAGGCGGCGCGCGCGGCCGCGGCCGGCAGGTCGCCGCGCAGCGCCGGCGGGGTCAGCAGGCCGGCGACCAGGCCGGAGAGGCCGCCTTCCAGCACGCGCACGTCGCGGCCGCCCCGGCGGACGAGCTCGACCCAGGCCTGCGCGGCGTGCGTCATGCCCTCGCTCACCAGCACGACCAGGGCGTCCGGGTGCGCCGCCAGGAGCGCCGCCCCCTCCCCGCCCAGCAGGCGGGGCAGGTCGAGGTTCACGCTGCCCACCAGCGGGAGCGCGGCGTGCTCGTCGGCGGGGCGCACGTCGATCAGCAGCGTGCTCCCGGGCGCCGAGGCCAGGCGCCGGAGCAGGGCGCGCGGCTCCACGTGGTCGGCGCCGGCCTCGACGGCCGCCGCCCAGGAGGGCGCGGCCGTTCCCGGGCCGGCGGTCCCGGCGGACGGACCCGCAGTGCGGCCGGGCTCGCCGACGAGCGCGAGCAGCAGCGCGAGCGCGAGCGCCCCCAGCGCCGCGACGGCGCCCGCTCGGGCGGGCGGGGCGGCGACGGCGGGGGGAGCGGGAGCGACGGCGGGGGGCGCGGAGGGGCTCATGGGGGGTCTCCTCGGATCAGCGCGCGGAGGGCGCGGCCGCGCGGCGGCGGCGCTCGACGAGCTCGACGACGGCGAAGGCGGCCAGCGCCACGAGCACGACCAGGAAGGTGGTGGAGCCCGCGGACAGGCCCAGGCGCGCGGGCAGCTCGCACACGCCGCAGGCGCCGGCCATGGCCAGGCCCTGCAGGGCCGGCCACAGGGCCGCGAAGACGAGGCTCCCCAGCAGCGCGCCGCCCAGGAACGCCAGCGCGTCGCCCTCGCCCGCGGCCGCGCCGACGAGCGCCGTGCCCGGGCACCAGCCGCCGACGACGAAGCCGGTGCCGAACAGGAGCCCGCCCACGGCCTGGGCGCCCGCGAAGGTCTCCAGGTGGTGGATCGCGCCGGGATCGACGAGCCCCAGCACGGTCAGCAGGCGCAGGCCCAGCAGCGCGGTGAGGATGGCGGTGAACATCACCTTGAGGACGGTGAAGTCCTCGAAGTGGAAGATCGCCGTCAGCCGGCGGCTGCTGCCGAAGCCGGCGCGCTCGAGCCAGAAGCCGAAGGAGAGCCCCAGCAGCCCCGCCAGGGCGAAGGCTGCCGTCGTGCTCAGGGCGCCGTCGGAGAAGAAGGTGCTCAACGGGCTCATCGCCATTGCCTCCGCACCAGCGGGGCCACGAGGAAGCCGCTGGCGAACGTCGTCAGGGTGAACACCCAGGAGCCTTCGGAGAGCAGCGCGCCGCCCGTGAGCGCCTGGCCCGAGGTGCAGCCGCCGGCCAGCCGGCTGGCGAAGCCCACCAGCAGCCCGCCGGCCAGGGCCAGCAGCAGCCGCCCCCGGCGGCCCATGCCCGGGCCGCGCTCGACCTCGCGCCGCGCGCGCCCGGCCGCGAAGGCCGACAGCGCGCCGCCCACGAGCACGCCTCCGGCCATGAACACCAGGTAGTGGGCCAACGGCGAGCCCTCCTCGAACCAGGCCGACAGGTAGCCGTTGTGCTCCACCGGCTCCGGCGCCACCGCGTGGGCCGCCTCGGCGGCGGCGCGGGCCAGCGCCCCCGACGCCCCGAGCCCGGTGCCCAGCGTGACGAAGGCCAGCAGCAGCGTGAGCCCCAGCCCCACGCCGGCGACGTAGGGGTTCCAGGGCCGGGCCCCGGGCGGTGCCTGGGGGAGGGCGGGTGCGGAGGACGGGCGCATGCGGAGCCAGCTCCAGGGGAGAGGGGGAAGGATCAGCAGCCGGCCGGACGCTTGCGCACAGGGGCCGGGCCGGCCGGGGACGCAGGGGGGCTCGGGGGCGCGGGGGCGGGGCTCGGCGCCGGGGCCGCACCGGCGGCGGCGGGCGCCTGCAGCGTCACCTCCCGGTGGAACCGGGCCAGGCCCCCCTCGAGCACGCGCAGCGCCCGGGTGGGGTCGTTCAGCTGCGCGCCGAGCCGGCCGGCGTAGGCGTAGGCCAGCGTGCCGTCGCGGTCCACCAGCACCACGCGCACGCCCGGCGCGAGCCCGCGCACGCGCGCCTCGAGGTCGGCCGGCTCCACCCGCTCCGACCCCGGCACCTGCCCCTGCTCGACCTGCCAGGCCGGGCGCAGATCCAGCACGGCGTAGGCGCGGGGATCGTCGGCCAGGCCCTGCGCCAGCGCTCGCGGCGCGATCGGCTCGGGCAGGAACGGCGCCGCCGTCGCGGGCGCGAGCGCCGGCTTCGGGCAGCCCGCGGGCCCGCACAGCGGGGCCGCGCCCTTCACGGGCAGGCCGGCGTCGAGCCAGGCGTCCAGCCCGCCGTCCAGGCTCTCGACCTGGGTGAACCCGAGCCGCTCCGCGAGCCCCACCGCCATGCTGCTGCGGTAGGCCGAGTTGCAGACGAACAGCACGGGGGCCTGCGGGTCCAGCAGCCGCGGCAGCGAGGCCCAGTCGGGCAGCTCGACGCGGGCGTAGTCGCCCAGGCGCAGGTCGTGCGCCTCCTCGGCCGTGCGCACGTCCACGATCACGGGCTCGGTCCCGGCCGCCATGCGCTCGGCCAGCTCCCGCGGCGCCACCAACCGGGTGGTGCGCACGCGCAGCCCCGCGGCCCTCCAGGCGGCCGGGTCGGGGGAGAGGCGCCCGTCCACCTTGTCCAGCCCGATGCGACGGAAGCGGAAGGCCGCCTCGGCCACCTCCTCGTCGCTGCCGACGAGCACGAGCGGCGCCTCGAAGGGCACGACGATGCCGGTCCAGGTGTCCAGCCGTCCCCGCACGGCGATGTTGACGCTCCCTTCGAGGTGCCCCGCGGCGTAGGCCGCCGCCGGGCGCAGGTCCACGACCCAGGCTCCCTCACCCGTGCGCGCGGGCAGCGCGGCCGGATCGAGCAGCGCGGGCAGGTCGCCGCCGCGTTCGATCACGGGCGGGCCCGCCCGGTTGAGCGCCACGTTGTGGCGGAAGTAGGCTGGGGCCACCGGCAGGCCCGTCGCCACGCGGGAGACGAACTGCGCGCGGCTCTGGGGCTGGAGGTAGGGGTTCGTGCGCTTCTCCCGCCCGAGCGTGCCCACGGTCTCCGGGGAGAGGTGCGCGCCGCACAGCGAGCCGGCGCCGTGGCCGGGCAGCACCAGCACGTCGTCGGGCAGGGTCTTCAGCCGCGCGACGCTGTCGAAGGCCTTGGCGGCCAGCAGCAGGGGCGTGACCTCGCCCCCCACCAGGTCGGGACGGCCGATGCTGCCCAGGAACAGCGTGTCGCCGGTCAGGATCCAGCGCACGGGCGCCTCGGGGCCGCCGGGCCGCACCAGGAACGTCACGCCGTCCAGGGTGTGCCCCGGCGTGGCCCAGGCCTCCAGGCTGGCCGCTCCCACCCGCACGCGCTGCCCGTCCTCCAGGGCCTCGTGGGGGAAGGCCGAGCCGCTCTCGCGGCTGATCAGGATCGTGGCCCCGGTGCGCGCGCGCAGCTCGGTGTGGCCGGCGACGAAGTCGGCGTTCGTGTGCGTGAGCAGCACGCGCGTGACCTTCGCGCCCAGGGCCTGCGCGTCGGCGAGGTAGTGATCGACGTCGCGCTGCGGGTCCACCACCGCGGCCTCGCCCTGGCTGACGATCAGGTAGGTGAGCTGGGACAGGCAGCCCAGCTGGTACTGGCGCAGGGTGACGCCGCCTTCCGTCGCCTCGAAGGAGCGCTGGGGCGTGGCGGCCTGGTCGCCGTGGGTGGCCTGCTCGGCGTCGCCGGCCGCTGCCGGGGCGGCGCCGCCGGCGAGCGGCAGGGCCAGGGGCAGGGCCAGCAGCCAGGGCGGGACCCGCAGGCCCGGGCGGGGGCCGGAGGGGGCGGGGGTCGGGGCAGGCAGGGCGGGGGTCATCGGCGTCCTCACGCGGGCCACGGTCGAAGTCGGCGCTGGGTCGCAACGCTCGAATACAACTACACAGACGTATAGCGACCTTCAAGGTTTCGCGCGGGCCCTGCCCGGCGCCCCAGTGCGCCTGCGTTCAGCCCTTCGAGGGCACCGGAGGACCCGACCCGGCTGGACGCCGTGCGCGGGCGCGCCGGTACGCTGGGCCGAGGATGGCGACCCCCTACGACGAGGCCTCGCGCAGCTTCCTGCCCGACCTGGCGCGCAGCCTGGGCGCCGAGCCCCTGCGCCGCCTGCACCGCCGCTCGGGTTGGAGGCACCTGCTGGTGGCCGTGCAGCCCCCGCTGGTGGGCGCCGCGGCGGTGACCGCCGTGCTGCGCTGGCCCGCGCAGCCCCTCGTCTGGGCGCCCGCGGCCGTGGTGCTGGGCTTCGTGGTCTTCTCGCTGACCACGCTGCTCCACGAGGTCGTCCACGGGACGGTCTTCGCCCGGCGTCGGCCGCGGCTCGAGCGGCTGCTCGGCCACCTCTACGCCGCGCCCAGCGGGCTGTCGCAGTCGCAGTTCACCCGCTGGCACCTGGACCACCACGACAACCTCGGACGGTCCGACACCGACCCCAAGCGCGCCTACCTGTCGCCCAAGCGCGTGTCGCGCTGGTTCAAGGCCCTCTACCTGACGCCGGCGCTGTTCCCGATCTACTTCCGCGCGGCGCGTCGCGCGACGCAGGGCTACCCCGTGGAGCTGCGCCGTCGCATCGCCCGGGAGCGCAGCGTGGCGATCCTGCTGCACCTGGCCGTGCCGACGGCGCTCACCCTCACGCTGGGCTTCGGCCACGCGCTCAAGCTGCACCTGCTGCCCGTGTTCGTCGTCTTCCCGGTGGCCTTCACCCTCAACCGGCTGGGCCAGCACTACGACGTGGACCCGGGCGACCCGGCCGCCTGGGGCACGCTGCTCACGCGGAGCCCCTGGCTCTGGGACCGCGTGTACCTGTTCAGCAACCACCACCTCGAGCACCACTACTTCCCCGGCGTCCCCTGCTACCGGCTCCCGGCGCTGCGCCGCAGCCTGGACCCGTTCTTCGCCGCCCGCGGGCTGAGGGTGCGCAGCTACCGCGGCCTCCTCTGGGACTGGTTCGTGCGCAACCGCGCGCCGCACACCGACTGGAGCCGCCCGCCGGCGCCCGGGGCCGGGTAGGCGGCGGGCGGGGACCGCGACGCGGTATCCTCGGTCCCGTGCGCCTGCTGGCCTCCCTGCTCGTCGCGGCCGTGCTGGCGCTGCTCGCCGACGCGGCGCTCGCCTGGCACCGGGCGAGCGCCGACGCCGACGCCGGGTTGAACGCGAAGGCCCGGGGCATGGCGGGCGTGCTCCAGGGCGCGGCCCTGGAGGCCGTCGGTGCCCTCGAGGCCGCGGAGAGCCACCTCACCGCCCAGCTGGCCGCCGTGGCGCGCCGGACCGGCGCGGCCCTGGGCGACCGGGGGCGGCCCGCCCGCGAGCTGTTCGACGCCCTGGCCCTGGAGGAGCGCGTCGGGCGCCTGGCCTGGTTCGACGCCCAGGGGCGGCTGCTGGCCCTGGGGCGGCACCCGGCCCCGCTCCCCCAGGGCTCGCCCGAGGCCCGCGCGCTGCGCGAGCGGGCCGAGGCGCTGGAGCGCGACGAGCTCGAGGCGGCGGCCGCCGCGGCGGCGCCGGGCCCCGGCGAGATCCGGCCCGAGGGCCTGCGGCCCAACCCCTTCGCCACGCGCGAACGCTTCGGCCTGTTCTTCGGCCTGCCCGACGGCGGACGCCTGCTGGTCCGCGCCGACGCCGACGCGCTCGCCGCGCTGCGGCGACGCTTCGGCCTGGGGCCCGTGCTGGAGCGCGTGCGCGCCCTGCCCGACGTCGCCGCCGCGCGCCTGGTGGACGCCTCGGGCGAGGCCCTGCCCGCGGGCTCCGGCTCGGCTCCGGGGGAGGCGCCGGCCGGACCGAACCCCGGCGCCGACGGCGGCGGCCTCCGGGTGCTGAGCGAGCCGCACGGCGTGCGCGTGCTGGCTCCGCTCGGCGCGGCGGACGGCCCCGCCGGCACGGGCGTCGCCCTCGACCTCACCCTCACCCGCGACGCCACCGACGAGGCGGTCGCCCGCTCGCGCCGCGTGCTGGCCCTGGGCGCGCTGCTGGGCGCGCTGGGGCTCGCTGGCGCCGGCCTGCTGCTCTGGCAGCGCGAGCGGCGCCGGCTGCGCGCCCAGGCGCAGGAGGCGGCGCGGCTCGAGGACGAGCGTCGGCTGGCCGAGATGGGCGCCCTCACGGCCCTGGTCACCCACGAGCTGGCCAACCCGCTCAACGCCGTGCGGCTGGGGCTGAGCCTGCTGGGCGAGGAGGCGCCGCCCGACCAGCGCGCGCGCGTGCGCGCCGCGGTCGAGGCCGAGGTCACGCGCATGGGACGCACGCTGGAGGCCTTCCTCGGGCGGGCGCGCACGGGCCCCGGCGCCCTGGAGGCGGTGCCGCCCGCCCTGCTCGAGGCCGTGCGCGCGCGCACCGCGAGCGTTGCGGCCGCCCGGGGCGTGCGGGTGCTCGCGGCCGCGGGCCGCGAGGCGCCGGCCGCGCGCGGCGACGCGCTGCTGCT
>CAZPOZ010000170.1:0-6473 GCA_964588235.1 uncultured Planctomycetales bacterium | reverse complement strand
ATGCCCGTCCGCGAGCCCCTTGCAGGACAAGGACTTAGGCGCACGGCGCCGACGCCCGTGTCCAAGGAGGTGAACGCGGGCCCTCGCCCCGCATCAGGCCCGACGCCACCAGGAGCGGCGGCCCGAGGCCCGTGAGGCGCGCCGGAGCCGGGCGCTCTGGCGGACTCCTCCCCCCATCGCCGAGGCACGCGCAGGCCTCCAGGCGCGTCGTCGTCGTCGGCTTCCCGCTGCCGGCCCCGCGCGGCGGGTGCTCGGGCAGGGCCTTCGGAGGCCGTCGGCAGCCGTTCCGCGGGAGGTGCCTCGCCCTCAGGAGGGCCGTACCCCGAACGGGGTGGTGCCGCGCCTCAGGCCGGGTGGCTGGAAGCCGCCGCGCCCGCGGCCGCCGTGACCGCGGCGAGCGTCTCCTCGACGACCCGCTGCTGCTCGGCGGTGGTCAGGCCCGGGAAGCAGGGCAGGCTGAGCACCTCGCCGGCCAGCCGGTCGGCCGTGGGGCAGGCGGCCGGCTCGTAGGGCGCGAAGCAGGGCTGGCGGTGCAGCGGCATCGGGTAGTAGACGCCCGAGCCGATGCCGTGGGCCTCGAGGTGCGCGCGCACGGCATCGCGGGCCGGCAGGCGCACGGTGTAGAGGTGGTAGGCGCTCACCGCGCCGGGCTCGACGGCCTGGGGCCGCACGGGCGTGCCCTCGAAGGCGGCGGCGTAGCGCGCGGCCACGGCCTGGCGCGCCGCCGTCCACTCCTCCACGAAGGCCAGCTTCGTGCGCAGCACGGCGGCCTGCATCTCGTCCATGCGCGCGTTGGTGCCCACGCGCTCGTGGTTGTACAGCTTGCGCCGCGTGCCGTGGTCCCGCAGCGAGGCCACGACCTCGGCCAGGGCCTCGTCGTCGGTGGTCACGGCGCCGCCGTCGCCGGCCGCGCCCACGTTCTTGCTCGGGTAGAACGAGAACGTGCCCGCGCGGCCCAGGGCCCCGGCGCGCCGCCCGCGCCACGAGGCGTGGATCGCCTGCGCCGCGTCCTCGAGCACGAACACGTCCGGCCGGCCCGCGAGGGCGCCGGAGAGGCCGTCCACGGGGTACGGCGCGCCGAACAGGTCCACGGGGATCACCGCGGCGGTGCGCGGGCCCAGCCGGGCGCGCACGCTGGCCGGGTCGAGGTTGAAGGTGTCCGCGCCCACGTCGGCGAACACCGGCCGCCCGCCGGCGTGCACGACGGCGCTCGCCGTGGCCACGAAGGTGAACGAGGGCAGGATCACCTCGCGCCGCTCCGGCTCGCGGTCGGCCAGCACGGCGAGCAGCACCAGGGCCAGGGCCTCGGTGCCCGAGTCCACGGCCACCGCGTGACGCACGCCGACCAGCGCGGCCAGCGCCTCCTCGAACGCAGCCACGTGGGGTCCCTTGACGAACACGTGGCTGCGCAGCACGGCGAGCACGGCCTGCTCGGCGGCCGCCCCCCACTGCGCGTACACCCGCCTCGGGTCCATCAGCGGGATCGGGGCGGGCCCGCCGGACGGGCGCGCCTCGCGCGCCGATCCGGCCACGGGCTGGGCGGGGTGGCTCACGCTGCGATTCCTACCGCCGGACGGCTCCCGCCGGGAGGAAAACCGCTGGGCGACCGGCCGGCGGGCGGGCCGCGCGGCGGAGCCCCGGCGCTCAGATGCGGCCGCCGTCCACCGCCACCTCGCGCCCGCCGGCGCGCAGCGCCGTCAGCGCGGCCTCCAGCACGCGCACGGCGCGCACGCCGTCCTCGCCCGGCGTGCGGCTGGGGCGGCCCGTGCGCACGCAGCGCAGGAAGTCGGCCAGCTCGGCGCGCAGGGGCTCCACCGCCGCCAGGCGCGGGACGCGCGCCACGGGGTGGGCGCTCCGGGCCCCGGAGCGCCCGTCGAGCACGCGGTGCACGCGCACCTTCTCGACGGGCTGCATGTCGTCGAACACGGCCATCCCCCCGCGCGCGACGACCGTGATGCGCCGCACCTTGAGCGGCTCGAGCCAGGACAGGTGCACCTGCCCGAGCACGCCGGAGGCGAAGCGCAGCGTCAGGAAGACCACGTCGTCGTGCCGGGCCTGGACGCAACGGCGGGCGTGCGCCGTGACGCCGACGGGGAACGCCCCCAGGAGGTGGGCCATGACGCTGACGTCGTGCGGCGCGAGGCTGAGCAGCGCGCCCTCGTCGTCGCGCAGCCGGCCGATGTTGCTGCGCTGCCCGTAGACGTAGAGCACCGGACCGTGGCGGCGGTCGGCCACGAAGCGCACGAGCTGCGCCATGGCCGGGTGGTGCAGCAGCAGGTGCCCCACGCTGAGCAGCCGGCGGGCCCGGCGCGCGCGGCGCACCAGGTCCAGGGCCTCCTCGGAGGTGGGCGCCAGCGGCTTCTCGACCAGCAGATGCTTGCCGGCCTCCAGGGCTGCGCGCGCCACGGCCCCGTGGGTGGGGCTGGGGCTGGCGACGACGACGGCCTCCAGGCGGGGGTCGGCGAGCGCCTCCTCCTCGTGGGCGACCAGGCGCGCCCGGGGCGCCAGGGCCCGGGCGGCCTCGCGGCGCCCCGGGTCGGGCTCGATCACCCACGCCAGGTCGGCGCCCGGCAGGGAGGCCAGGGTGCGCACGTGGTTGCGGCCCCACTCCCCCGCCCCGGCGACGGCGACACGCGTCATGGACGGCTCCCAGGGGCGTCGCGGGCCGCCGACGGCACGCAGGGCCGCACAGCAGCATAGGAAGCGCCGCCCGGAGCGCCCACCCCCGCCGAGGGGTGGCGCTCGGGGGGCCGTGGGGCGTTCCGGGGGTCCGGGGCCCGCCGCGCCTATCCTCCGGGGATGGAACCGGACGTCCCGGCCCCGGAGCCGGGCCCCCACCTCGAGTCCCGCGCCCCGATCCCCGCGGAGCCTCTCGTCCGCCGGGGGCTGGTGCCCACGCCGCTGCTCGACCCCGACGCGGTGTTCGTGGTCAAGCGCCTCCAACGCAACGGCCACGAGGCCTACCTCGTGGGCGGCTGCGTGCGCGACCTGCTGGCGGGCCTCGAACCGAAGGATTTCGACGTCGCCACCGACGCCCACCCCTCGCGCATCAAGCGGCTGTTCCACAGCGCGCGCATCATCGGCCGGCGCTTCCGCCTCGTGCACGTGCGCTTCCCCGGCGACCACGTCGTGGAGACGGCCACCTTCCGCGGCGACCCCGGCCTCCAGGAGCCCGAGGGCGAGGGGGGCCGGGCGGCCGCGCCGCGCGGCGCCGAGCGCTTCGGGGCGGAGAACGTCTTCGGGACCGCGGCCGAAGACGCCTGGCGGCGCGACTTCACGATCAACGCGCTGTTCTACGACCCCGTGGGCGACGCGGTGATCGACTGGGTCGGCGGCCTGCACGACCTGGAGGCGCGCGTCGTGCGCAGCATCGGCGAGCCCCGCCGGCGCATCGCCGAGGATCCCGTCCGCATGATCCGCGCCGTGCACTTCGCCGAGCGGCTGGAGTTCGCGCTGGAGCCCTCCCTGGAGGCGTCCATCGCCGAGGAGGCCGGGCGCATCGCCGAGGCCAGCGGCGCGCGCCTCTACGTCGAGCTGCTCAAGATCCTCGCCCGCGGCCGGGCCCGGCCCACGCTGCGACGCCTCTTCGGGCTGGGCGTGCTCGCCGGCTGGATCCCGGAGCTGGCGCGGTGGCTGGCGCAACCGATGAGCTGGCCGACCCGCGAGGGGGGCACGCACGAGGAGGCCAGCCGGGGCGAGCCGGACGACCTGCCGGCAGCGCACGCCACCTGGAACCTGCTCGGCGCGGCCGACCGCTTCGGGCTGGCGGCGCACGGCGCCCCCGAGTCCCTCGTGCTCGCGCCGCTGCTCGGGCCCTGGGTGCTGGAGACCTGGCGGCTGAGCGGCGGCGGCGGCTACCCGGCCTTCCACGACCACGTGGAGCGCGTGCTGCGCCCGTTGGCGCTGCGCATGAGCCTGCCGCGCTGGGTCCAGGCGCGGCTGCGGGACGTGCTCTGGATGCTGCTCGAGCTGCGCGAGGGGCCCGGTGGGCCGCGTCGGCGGCGCCTGTTCCACCGCCCGGGCTTCGCGGAGGCCCTCACGCTGCTGCGCATGGACCTCGCCGCGCGCGACGCGGACGACGAGCTCCTCGAAGCGTGGATCGCGAGCGCCGAGGACCTGGGCGTGGGGACCGAGCTGGCCTCCTCGCAGGTGGCCCGCCAGGAGGCCCTGGACGGGCTCGGTCCGGAGCAGCGCCGCCGCGGCCGGCGGGGGCGTGGCAGCCGGCAGGGTTCGGGCGCCCGCGAAGTCCCCGAGATCCCCGGGGACGGCCGCGCAGGCCCGGCCGGCATCCCCCCCCTGCCGGAGGAGGCCGACGAGTTCGGCCCGCCGCCCGACCCCGCCCCGGTGCACGGCCCCCCCGTCCTCCGGAGGCCCCCTCCCGCCCCGGAGCCCGGCGGGCCCGCACGGCCGGCCCGGGTCGAGGAGCGCGCCGGGCCCCCGCAGCCGCGACCCGCGGCGCAGCACCCGGACCGGCCGGAGCCGCGGCCGCTGCTGGCCGACGACGACTTCGCCGCCGGCCTGGCCTGAGCGGCGCGCAGGCTCCGGCGCCGCGAGCGTCGAGAGGGGCCGTGCAAGCGCGGGGCGGCCGGCCCCGGGGGGGTAGACTGCCGGCCGCCGCCGGAGCCCCGCGATGACCGACCGCCAGATCAAGAACGCCCTTTGGCTGACGATCCTGATCGGGCTCGTGCTCGGCGGGATCTGGGGCGGGTGCCGCTACGGGCTCGCCGACCCCCGGTCGTGGAACCTGATGGGCATCGGCGTCATCGTGGTCGTGGCCGGCTACGCGGGCCTGGTGGCGCTGGCCGGCGCGCTCGGGTCGCGCCGCTCGTCCTGACGCCGCTGGTTCCCCCGCCTCCGGGGATCAGCGGATCACCCAGAGCGTGATCACGCGGCTCAGGCCCGCGGGCACCGTGGACATCGGGTACTGGGCGGCGACGCGGCCGGTGCCGGCGTAGGGGTGGCCCGGCACCGAGAGCTCGACGATCTCCACGCTCAGGCCCTGCTGGGCCAGCTGCCGCTGGGCCTGCGCGCCCTCGGCGCCCGCCACGACCGGGATCGTCGTGCTGCGCTCGCCGGCCACGTTGCCCACGGGCACGACCAGGCGCACGAGGTCGCCGGGCCGCGCGGCGGCGCCCGCCGCCGGGGACTGCCGCAGCACCTGGCCCGCCGTGCCGCCGTTGCGCAGCACCTCGACGATGGGCATGAGCCCCGCGCGCAGCACGGCATCGATGGCCGCGCGCGCGGCCTGTCCCTCGACGCCCGGCACGCTCAGGGTGGCGGGCGCGTCGCGGGAAGGCAGGCGCACGGGCGGCAGCGGCGTGTTCTCGGCCCGCGGCGTCGGCAGGACCGGGCCGGGCGCGCCGGGCCCCACGGCCGGCGGCCGCGCCAAGCCGCTGCTGGGCGCGGGCGTCGGGCTGCTCACGCTGCGCGCCACGTTGACCTCGATCCACGAGCGACGCTCGACTTCGGTGCCGGGCGCCGGCGTCTGGCCCACGATGCGGCCCTGCTGCTCGGCCGTCCCGGTCGCCGGCACCTCGCGCACCAGGAAGGTGAGGTCGCGCAGGGTGCGCAGGCCCTCCTCGGCGGGGAGCCCGCGGACGTCGGGCACGGGCAGGTTCGCCGCCACCGGCGTGCGCGCCACCTCGAGCACCACGGTGCGGCCGGGGGCCAGGGCCGCCCCCACGGGCGGGTTCTGGCTGATCACGCGCCCGTCCTCCAGGTCGGAGGTCTGGCGCAGCACGACCTGGTAGCGGTAGCCCGCGCGCCGCACGAGGCCCTCGGCCGCCTCGCGCCACAGGCCGATCGTGTCGGGCACCTTGCCGGGCTCCACCGCCTCGACGGCCGGGGCGGACGGGATGGCTCCGGGGCTGCGCTCGGGCGCGCGCGGACCGGGCTCCAGAGGACCGGGCTCGAGCGGGCCCGCCTCCGGCGGGCGCGGCTCGACGGGGCCCGGCGGGGCCGGCACCGGGGCGGGCTGCGGCGGCGTCGGGCCCGGCGCCGGAGCGGGCGCCGGCTCGGAGGTCGTCGGCATCGGCGCCGGCTCGACCGGGCCCGGCGCGGGCGGCGGCGCAGGCGCGGGGGCCGGGGTGGGCTCAGGCGCCGGCCGCGGAGCCGATGCCCGGGAGCGCCCCACGTCGGCCGTGACCGTGCTCATGCGCTCGACCCGCGTGCCGGCCGCGGGCGCCTGCCGCAGGATGCGCCCGAAGCTGGCGGCCTCGGCCGTCTCCTCGTCGCGGAACTCGACCATCAGGCCGAGCTCGGCCAGGCGCCACTCGGCGTCGGCCTTCGAGAGGCCCTTCACGTCGGGCACCGCCACCCGCCGGTCCTCGGGCGCGGGGCTCGGGAGCGGAGCCGGCGCCGGAACGGGGCCCGGGGCCGGGGCCGGGGCCGGGGCCGGGGCAGGGGCCGGCGCCGGGGCCGGGGCAGGCACCGGCGCCGGAGCCGGGACGGGCACCGGCGCGGGCTCGACGGGG
>CAZPOZ010000169.1:0-6500 GCA_964588235.1 uncultured Planctomycetales bacterium | reverse complement strand
CTGGTCGGCTTCGGCCTGCTTGACGCGCCGGTCGTTGGCGCCCTGGCCGATCAGCAGCGGCCGACGGATGCGGTCCACCCTCGTGAGCGGCGAGCGCTCGAGCAGCCGCGCCCGGCCCTCCTCGGTCGAGACGTCCCCGACCCGACGCCTCATCAGGTCCTGGGTGGGCTTCCAGTAGGGGGGGACCGACTCGAGCAGGGTCACCAGGCTCGAGGGCCCCACGACGTCCACCGCGCAGGCGAAGACCTCGGGCGTGAAGGTGAGCCCCACCAGGGCCGCGTAGCCGCCGTAGGAGCCGCCGGAGATGGCCACCTTCGTGCGGTCGGCGATGCCTGCCTCGACGGCCCAGTCCACCGCGTCGAGCAGATCGTCGTGCATGCGGCCGGCCCACTCGCCGTTCCCGGCCACCAGGAAGCGCTTGCCGAAGCCCGTGGAGCCGCGGAAGTTGACCGACAGCACGGCGTAGCCCCGGTTGGCCAACCACTGGTGCACCGGGTTCCAGCCCCAGGCGTCGCGGGCCCACGGCCCGCCGTGCACGTCGAGGACGAGCGGCAGCGGGCGCGCGGGGCGCCCCCGGCCCTCGGGGTCGCTCTCCCGGGGCAGGGAGAGGTAGGAGACCAGCGACAGCCCGTCGCGGCTCGGGATCACCACGGGGTGCATCCGCACGAGCGGCAGGCCCTCGAGATCCTTGCGGCTGGTGAACAGGAACGTGGCCTTGCGGGTGGCGCGCTCGTAGAGGTGGTAGCGCACCGGGCCGTCGTCGCGCAGGAAGGCCACCACCCACCGGTCGTCGGCCTGCGTGCGGCTGGCGATCGTCAGCTCGCCCCCGTCCACGGCGGCCAGCGCGTCCAGGTCGGGCTGGATCGCAGCGTCGAGCACGGTCCACTTCGTGCGGTCGTAGGCGAAGGCGGCCGCCTCGACGCGGCCGGTGCGGGGGTTGGTCAGCAGGGCGCCCACGTCGGCGCGCGCGTCGGCCGCCAGCGGGGTGACGGCGCCCGTGGCCGGATCCAGGGCCACGAGGGCCGAGGTGTCGCGCCCGCGGGAGTCGCGGAAGTAGAGCGTGGTGCCCGCGCGGTCGAAGGCCACGGGACCCGTCGTGGCCGCGTCCTCGTGCTCCACCTCCATCACGGGCTCGAAGGCCCCGGCCGGCGTGCGCCGGAGGTAGGTGAGCCCGCCGTCGGGGCGCACCTGGGCGGCGTAGCGCACCTGCCAGCGCGGGTCCACGAGGAAGCCGGCGTAGCCCTCGTTGGCCTGGACGAGGGTGCGCTCCCCCGTCCGGATCGAGATGCGGTAGAGGTCGTGCGAGCGGCGGTCGCGGTCGTTGAGGCCCACGAGGGCCTCGCCGGGGAAGTCGGGGCTCACCTCCTCGAGCCGGGCCTGCACGCCGGGCAGCGGGGTGAGGTCCCTCACGGCCAGCGTGACGAGGTCCAGGGCGTACAGGCGCCAGTTCTCGTCGCCTCCCTTGTCCTGGCGGTAGAGCACGTGCCGGCCGTCGTGCGCCCAGGTCACCTCGCGCAGGCCGCGACCCGTGTCGCGCGTGACCGGGCGCGCGGCGGACGGATCGCTCACCGGCGCGATCCACAGGTTCATCACGCCGTCCACTGGCGCCAGCCACGACAGCGCCGAGCCGTCGGGGCTCAGGCGCACGCCGGCCCGGTCGGGGTTGCCGAAGAGCACCTGGCGCGGGAGCAGGGGCGGGGCCTGCTCGGCGACGGCCGCGGGGGGCTGGGGGAGCAGCAGGCAGAGCAGCAGCAGGGCGGGGCGCAGGCGCATGAGACCCTCGGAGGGGGAGGACGTGGAGCGTGGACGACGCGCGGCGGGGACGCGCGTGGGCAGGCGCGGTGCGGCCGAGGGCGCCGTCAGCGAGGCGCGGGCGCGGCGCCGCCGCGGCCGATGACGAGCTTGACGGGCTGGCCCGGGCGAATGAAGCAGTGCCGCTGCGGGAACTGGCGCACGACGAGCGCGCGCTGCGCGTCGGGGCTCGCCTCCGCGCTCAGGCGCACCTCGAAGCCGGCGCGCTCCAGCGTGGCCACCGCGGCGTCCAGGCCCTGGCCGAGCACGTCGGGCACCTGCCGCTGGTCGGGCGCGGGGGCCCGGGTGGCCCCGAGCACGAGGCTGATCCAGCCGCCTTGGCTCAGGGGGGTGCCCGGGGCGGGGAACTGCTCGAGCACGCGGCCGTCGGCCTCGGGCGTGGTGAGCGTGATCCCGATCACGAGCACCCAGGGGCCCACGAGGGGCTTGAGCTGCTCGCGTCTGAGGCCCAGCAGGGTGGGCACCGGCGGCCCCTGCGTGCCCTGCTGCGGCTCGTCGGGCAACGTGGAGAGATCGACGGCCGTCGCCGCCGGCGGCGTGGGCTTGCCGGGGGCGGGGGGCCCCGGGGGGGGGGGGGGGGGGGTGGGTGTCGGGGCGGGCCCCCGCCCCGGCGCCGGGGGGGGGCCGCGGGCGGGGCGCACGGCGGGGGGGGGCAGCGGCCCGGTGGGCGGCAGGGCTGCGGGAGGCACGACGGCCGGCGGGACCGACGGGACCGGCGGCGCGGTCACCTCGGGCAGAGGGGCTGCGGGCGGTGTGGCCCCGGGCAGGGGAGCCGCCGGCAGGGGCGCGCCGGTGCCCACGTGGAGCACGAGCGGCGTTCCCGGCTCGCGCTCGGAGAGCCCGCCGGGGCGCTGATCGACGACCCTGCCGGCGGCGCCTTCGGGCGCGTCGCGCCGTTCGAGCGGGAAGCCGGACGTGGAGGCCAGGGCCTGCGCCGCCTCCCAAGGCAGGCCCACGCAGTCGGGCACGGTGCGCGTGGCGGAGCCGGGCTCGGCGCCCGCGGGCACGGCGCTCAGCGGCACGGCGGCCAGCACCAGCAGGGGCAGGCAGAGGGCAGCACGGGCATCGGGCCGACGCATGGGAGGCTCCAACAGGGGCCACGGGAGGACGCTCGCGCTGCGAGGCTAGCGCAGCCTCCGGGGGGGCGGCGCGGTGTGCCCGGGGCCCGCCGCGACCCCGGGCCGCCTCGCCGCCCTCCCTAGGCCCCGCGGGCGCGGAAGAGCGCCTCGAGCGCGGCGTGCGCCTCGGACTGGATGCGCGCCAGGTGCTCGGGGCCCTCCAGGCTCTCGGCGTACAGCTTGGACACGTTCTCCGTGCCCGAGGGACGCACCGCGAACCAGCCCCGCGCCGTCACCACCTTGAGGCCCCCCAGCGCGGCGCCGTTGCCGGGCGCGCGCGCCAGCACCGCCGTCACCGGCGCGCCCGCCAGCGCGGCGAGCGGCAGGTCGGCGGGCGTCAGCGCCGCCAGCACCCGGCGCTGCTCGGCGCTCACCGGGGCGTCCACGCGCGCGTAGGCCGGGCGCCCCAGCTCGGCGGCCAGGGCCTCGTACAGCCGGCCGGGGTCGCGTCCCGTGACCGCGGTCATCTCCGCGGCCAGGAGCCCCAGCGCGAGCCCGTCCTTGTCGGTCGTCCACACGGTGCCGTCCCGCCGCAGGAGGCTGGCGCCGGCGCTCTCCTCGCCCGCGAAGGCCAGCGTGCCGCCCAGCAGGCCCTCGACGAACCACTTGAAGCCGACCGGCACCTCGTGCAGCGGCGCCCCGCGCCGCGCGGCCACGCGGTCGATCAGGCTGCTGCTCACCGCCGTCTTGCCCACGCCCAGCCCCGGACGCCAGGCGGGCCGGTGCGCGAGCAGGTAGTCGATCGCCACCGCGAGGTAGGCGTTCGGGCTCAGCAGCCCCGCCTCGCGCGTCACGATGCCGTGGCGGTCGTGGTCCGTGTCGCAGGCGAAGGCCACGTCGAAGCGCGGGGCGAGCTCCACCAGCCGCCCCAGGGCGTAGGGGGAGGAGCAGTCCATGCGGATGCGTCCGTCCCAGTCCAGCGGCACGAAGCGGAAGGTGGGGTCCACCTCCGCGCTCACCACGGTCAGCGGCAGCCGGTGCTGCTCGGCGATCCGCCCCCAGAGCCGCACCCCGGCCCCGCCCAGCGGGTCGACCCCCAGCCGCAGGCCCGAGCGGGCCACGCGCTCGAGGTCGATCACCGCCGGCAGGTCGTCGGCGTAGGCGCCGACGTAGTCGTGCCGCCGCGTCGTCGGCGCCGCCAGCGCCCGCGCCAGGGGCACGCGCTTCACGGGGTCGCCGCGGCCCTCGAGGCAGGCGTTGGCCTGCTCTTCGATCCAGCGCGTGACCTGGGCGTCGGCCGGCCCGCCGTGCGGCGGGTCGTACTTGAACCCGCCGTCCTCCGGCGGGTTGTGCGAGGGCGTGAGCACGATGCCGTCGGCCAGGCCCCGCGACCGCCCCCGGTTGTGCGTCAGGATCGCATGCGAGACCACCGGCGTGGGCGTGGGCCCGTCCTGCGCGTCGATGCGCGTCTCCACGCCGTGCGCCGCCAGCACCTCCAGCGTCGTGGCGCGCGCGGGTTCGGAGAGCGCGTGCGTGTCGGCGCCCAGGAACAGGGGCCCGTCGACCCCGTGGAGCGCGCGGTGGCGGCAGACGGCCTCCGCCATGGCGGCGACGTGGGCTTCGTTGAACCCGCCCCGCAGGCTCGAGCCGCGGTGGCCGGAGGTGCCGAAGGCCACGCGCTCGGCGGGCACGCCCGGGTCGGGCAGGCGCGTGAAGTAGGCCGTCACCAGCCGGGGCAGATCCACGAGCATCGAGGGTTCGGCCAGCCGACCTGCCAGGGGATGCACGGAGGGCGCGCTCATGCGCCGAACGTACGTGGCCGCGGGCTCCCGCGCTACTCGCTGAAGTCGTTCGTCAGGTAGAGCCGGCCGTCGGGGGTCGTGAGCAGGCCGATCCCCACGCGCCGCACCCGGGGGTGCAGCAGGTTGTCGTGGTGCCCGCCCCCCGGCCCCTCCCGCATCATCGCCACGAGGACCTGATCGATCTGCGTCCGCACGTCGGCGGCCGGGGGCCAGCCGCGCGGGTCGCCCTGGTTCTCGCAGGCGTGCCCCGAGAAGCCGTGGACCCGGAACAGGGCGCCCGAGCGGGCGGCGCGGCGGAAGTTCCCGTGGGCGCGGCCCTCCCGCAGGAGGGCCCGGCTCCCCTCCAGCGCGAAGGCGCTGAGCCGGGGGTCGAGCGCCACCGGCGCGAGCCCTGCCCGGGCCCGGTAGGCGTTGATCCCGTCCAGGTTGTAGCGCTCGGGGCTCAGGTCCGCCCGGTCGTGCGGCGCCGCCGGGGCCGTGGCCGGCGTCCCGGGCGCTCCCCGTTCGGGGGGTGCTGCGGCTCCCACGAGCCGACCCGTGCGGCAGGCGGCGCCGGCGAGCGCCAGCGCCAGGCCCAGGGCCAGCGTGGGCAGGGGGGGGCTCGGACGCGCGCGGGCCATGGCCTTGCAGATCGTCCGCGCAGGGGCGTGGCTTGCGCCCGCCAGGATTCGGGGGGGCGGTCACCTCGCCGTACCCTGCCCCCGATGGCGCGTCGTCGTCTCCTCGCTCCCTGGCGGGTGCCGCTCCCGCTGCTCGCCCTGGGGGTCCTCGCCGGGGCCTGCCGCGCGCGCCTGCCCGTGGACCGTCCCTCCCAGGGCTCCGTGCCCTCCGCGGCCTCTCCCGCGGCTCCGGCCCGCCCCGCGGAGGCCGCGCCGCTGCACGTCGAGTACTACCAGATCAGCGACGGCTGAGGGAAGTGCCAGAAGGTGATCCGCGCCGTGCGCGCGTTGCTGGCCGAGGAGCCCTACCGGAGCCGGTTCCTGTTCGAGGTGTTGCCCTGGGACGGCGAGCGCGGCCGTGCGGCCCACAAGGCCTACGGCTTCGGCGTGGACCGCCACGGGTTGGTCGTGCTCGGGGCCGGGGGAGCGCCGTTGGTCGTGCGCCCCGGCCACGAGTACGGGCTCGAGGAGATCCGGGCCGACCTGGATCGCGTGCGCTGACGCCGCGGGCGCCCCCGGCGATCGGTCCGTGGACGGTCCGTCCGGCCCCCGGGGGGTGATCGACGCGCTGGTCTGGGGGCGCTCAGGCCCGCATCGGCTCGTTGCGTAGCCCGGCGCGTGCCAGCGCCGCCGCAAGCGGCAGCGGGGGCGGCCTCGCCGCTGCGGTCCTTCCACGGCGCCCCGCCTGCGGGGCGCCCAACCGAGCAGCCATCCAGCGCGTCGGTGCTTCGGGTCGGGGGCTCTTCAGAGCGCTGCGCCGCAAACGGACCCACCACCGACCGGCCTGCCGGGGCCGCCGTGGCGTACCTTGGGCGCATGCCGTCCGTCCCCGACCCGGCCGCGCGCCGCCCCCTGACCTACGACCTGGCGGGGGTGCCCTACGCCCGGATCGACCCCCTCAAGGTGGCGGCCCAGCGCGCCGCGCTGGCCACGGCCGGCAACCTCGGGCCCCACGGGTTCTCCGAGGTGGCCGCGTCGCGGGGCGAGTCGGCCTACGTGATCGACCTGGGGCCCTTCTACCTGGCCTCGATCGTCGAGTGCCTGGGCAGCAAGGTGCTCGTGGCCGACGACATGGCCCAGCTCACGGGCGACCGTGCGCCCTACGCCGCCATCGCCCAGGACACGATCGCCATGGCATTGGGCGCCGAGCCCGTGACGACCACGGTCGA
>CAZPOZ010000168.1:0-6514 GCA_964588235.1 uncultured Planctomycetales bacterium | reverse complement strand
TCGTCGTCATCGGCCTTCCGCTACCGGCCCAGCGCGCCGGTTGCCTGGGCACGGCTTGCAGGGGCCATACGTAGGCCCTTCCGCCGGCGAGGTCTCGCCCTCCAAAGGGCCCTACCCCTGACTTGGTACCCATGCCTCTGAGGCCCCCGCGCGCTCCACGGGGTCGGCCGGCGAGGAGCTACCTCGCCCCGGACGGGGAGGGGGGCGAGGCCTCGCCGAGCACGGCCGTGAACAGCGCCCGCTGGATGTGCAGCCGGTTCTCCGCCTGCTCGAGCACCAGGCTGGCCGGGCCGTCCAGCACCGCGTCGTCCACCTCGACGTTCCTCCGGATGGGCATCGCGTGCAGCAGCCGGGCGTCCCTCGCCGCGGAGAGCAGCGCGGACGTGATGCGGCGGTCCATGTGCCGGTCGCGGGCCTCCTGCTCCTCGGCGGCGCGCCCGTGCAGGTGGGGCGCGGCCCACGAGGCCGCGTAGACCACGTCGGCGTCGGCCACCGCGGCCCCCAGCTCGCGCACGTAGCGCACCGACCCGCCGGTGGCCGCGGCCGTGCGCTGGACCGAGTCGCGTACCGCCGGGTCGAGCTCGAAGCCCTCCGGATGGCTGATCGTCAGGTTCAGGCCCAGCTTGGCCGCCATGATCGCCGCGCCGTGCGGGACCGCGAGCGGCTTGGCCTTCGGGTTGTAGACCCAGGCCAGCGTCAGACGCCGCCCCCGCGGCTCGCCGAAGGCCTCCTCCAGCGTGAGGGCGTCGCCCCAGGCCTGGCAGGGGTGCTCCAGCGCGCTCTCCATGTTGAAGACGGGCACCGAGGCGTGCTTCTGGAAGGCCACGATGACCTCGTCGCGCCGGGCCTGGCCCCAGTCGTCGCTGCGGGCGAGCGCGCGGATGGCGATCGCGTCGGCGTAGCGCGAGAGCGCGCCCACCGCGTCCTTCACGTGCTCCTCCGGCCCGGCGCGCATCACGGCGTGCTCGCGCAGCTCGAGGTCCCAGATGTCGCGGCCCGCCGAGAGGTCGATCACCGTGCCGCCCAGGGTGCCGAAGGCGATCGAGAAGGAGGCGCGCGTGCGGAGGGAGGGGTTGAAGAACACCATCGCCAGCACGCGCCCGGTGAGGGGGCGGCCGTGGCCCTCGGCCTTCATGCGGCGGGCGAGCGCCGTGACCCAGCGGACCTCGGCGGGGGTGAAGGTGTCCAGCGAGACGACGTCGCGGCCGTGGATCATCGGCGCAGCCTACGCGGCGCCGACCCGGGGGGGTACGGGGGGCGGCACCCCCTGCCCACGGGGCGCGCGGGCGCGTAGGATGCCGCGCACCGGCGCCCGCCGCGGGGCGACCGCCGCAGAACCCGTCCGAAGGACCCGCCGCCGATGACCGCCCCGACCCGCCCGACCGCCGGCGCCGACCCCGTCCTGGCGCTGGAGGTCGAGGGCCTGCGCCTGCTGCTGGACGTCTCGCGCCGCATCAACGCCGTGACCGACTCCGACGCCGTGCTGGCCACGGTGGTGGACAGCCTGGTCTCGATCACGCGGGCTGACCGCGGCTTCCTGATGCTGCGCGAGCCCGACGGCAGCCTCAAGTTCACGATCGCGCGCGACCGCGCCGGCAAGCCCCTGGAAGAGAAGAAGTTCCGCGTCAGCCAGAGCGTGGTGAACGAGGTCGCCGAGACGGGAGTGACGAAGCTGATCGACGACGCGGCGGCCAGCGACGCCCTGGCCGCGCGCATGAGCATCATCAGCCTCAGCCTGCGCACGATCCTGTGCGTGGCGCTCAAGGCCAACGACCGCGTGATCGGCGTGATCTACGTGGACAGCAACGCGATCACGCGCCGCTTCACGCCGGCCGACGTGCCGCTGGTGGAGGCCTTCGCGGCGCAGGCGGCGGCGACGCTGGACCGCTTCCGGCTGCAGCGCATCGAGGTGGAGAGCGCGCGGCTGCAGCAGCAGCTGGCGGTGGCCAGCGAGATCCAGAAGACCTTCCTCCCGGGCGAGTTCCCCGAGCTCGAGGGGGTGCGGGGGGCGGTGGCCTCGGTGCCCGCGCTGGAGGTGGGCGGCGACTTCTACGACGTGATCCGCCTGCCCCGCGGGCGCGTGGGCGTGATGGTGGGCGACGTCTCGGGCAAGGGCGTGCCGGGCGCGCTCTTCGGCGCGCGTCTGATGAGCGACGTGCGCTACCAGGCCCTGTTCCACGACGACGTCTCGAAGACCCTGACCTCCGTGAACAAGATCGTCGCCGAGCGCGTGATGCGCGGCATGTTCGTCACCTTCCTCTACGCGGTGGTCGATCCGGCCGTGGGGGAGGTGGTCTACGGCAACGCCGGCCACCTGGCGCCGATCCTGCGCCACGCCGACGGGCGCCTCACGCGCTGGGAGGATCCGGGCGGTCCGCCGCTGGGCATCCTGCCGGACGTGGCCTACCCCGCGCACGCCAAGCCGTTGGCGAAGGGCGAGGTGCTGATGCTGCTCTCCGACGGCATCACCGAGGCGGTGGGCGAGGGCGTGGAGCGCTTCGGCGACGACCGGGTGGCGGCCACGATCGCCAAGGGCCCGGGGGATCCGACGGTGCTGGTGAAGGCCCTGTGCGACGCGACCGCCGCCTTCACGGGCAACCGCCCGCAGGCCGACGACCAGACCCTCCTGGGCGTGGCGCTGGGGTAGGGGGCGAGGGGGCGACGGTCAGCGCGGGGCGTCGAGGAGGTCGGCGTACCGGGCCCGCTCGTCGGGACCGAGGGCGCGGGCGCCGCGGGCGCGCAGCGCGCGCAGGAGCGGCTCGCGCTCCAGCGGCATGTAGGCCCAGGCCGTGAACTGCGACGACGCTGCCTCCCCCGGCCGCGCGGGGCCGACCACCAGGGCCCGTCCGTCAGGGGCGAGGCGCCACGCGTGCGAGGTTTCGATCCCCGGCACCGTCCGCAGCGTACGGCCGTCCGGATCCCGCAGGACGAACGACCGCCGGTGACCCGGCAGGGCGATCACCGAGCCCGAGTCGGTCGCCTGGACGCGCGGGGCTCCGCCGGCATCGTAGGTGGCGAGCCGCAGGGTGCTACCGTCCAAGCGCCAGATCTGGAGGTGGCCTCGGGCGGCCATCTCGCCATACACCTGGACCGAGCCGACCACGTAGTCGGCCGCGCGGGGAGCCTCGAGCTCGAGGACCTCGTGCGGCTGCGACAGGGTGTGCAGCGTGGTGCCCTCCAGGTTGAGGAGCAGGCCATGGCCTGCGTGGTCGAAGCAGACCAGCGCCCTCCCCCCGCAGACGAAGGTGGGGGCGTGGTCGGCGGCGGGCGAGACCGGCGAGGGGGGCGTCGAGCCCTCCGGCACAGGGGGCTTGGGCGGGCGCACGACGCGGGTCCGGTCCGACCGGCGGTCCCACAGCTGGATCGATCCGTCGGAGGACTCGTACGCCACGTGGGCGCCCGTGGGGGACAGCGAGGCCTTGGACGCGTCCCGGAACACCCGGAGCCTCGCCCCGTCGCGCCCGTACAGCGCGGCCGTCCCGTCGGTGTGGGTGCAGAGCAGATGGTGCCCACGATCGTCGAACGCGGCTTCGAGGACGCCCGGTAGCCGGGCCAGCTCGCGCCCTTCGGCGTCGATCAGCACGGACGGGCTCGCCCCGGCTTCCTCCGCATCCCCGCCACAGGCCTTGCCCCCGGCTCCGCAGGCCGGCGCCGCTCCGGCCGCGGGGACGGCGGCCCCTGCAGCGCGCGCGCCTACGGGTCGCGACAGCAAGCGATCGCAGGAAGGCGCACAGATGACCCCTCCCAGGTCCCTGCTCAGCGTCAGCCGGTCTCCGTCGAGGCAGCGCAGCTCCACCAGGTCGGGGGTCCTGCGCGCCGACCAGACGATCCTCCCGTCGCGCTCCAGCAGCGCGACGGAGCCGGGTCCCCGCTCCGGGGGCAGGGGGCCCGGGGGCAGCGGCTCTCGCCCGGCCACGCTCGCCAACACCGCGCTCCAGCCCCCCTCTGCCGTCTTCCAACGCCTCAGGGTGCCGGTGCGCAGGTCGTGGACCAGCAGGTCGCCCCGCCCGTCGAAGGTCAGGTGGACCTCGGAGCGGACGCCGTGCTCGAGCGGGCTGCGCGCGAAGCGCTGCACGGCGGGCCCCGTCCGATGCCAGACGACGACGCGCGACAGGTCGAGGCTGGGTCGTGCGTGATGGAACTCGACGCCGACCGTCGTCGGCACGAGCAGGGTCTGGCGGCCCGACTCCGTGTCGTAGGCATGGAAGTCCTGGGCTCCACACATCGACGCGGTGACGAAGCCGCCGTCCTGCGTCGCCAGGCAGTTGTGCGCGTGCTCCGTGCCAGCGCCGACGCGGAACCGTCCCAGGACCTCGCCCGACCCATTCAGCGTTACGATCTCGCCGTTGGCCTGAGAGAGCGTCACGCGTCCGTCGGGAGCGATGACCATCATGCGGGGCGCCTGGGCTTCCTGGCCGGGGACCGCCGGGGAAGGCGGGAAGCGCCAGGATTGCTGGCCCTCCCGGTCGTAGGCGATCAGGGCGTCGTCCGTCTGGACGAGCATCCGCTGTCCGTCGAGTGGCTGCACGGCCGCGACGGGCTGCCGCTCCCGGTCCTCGTGGAGCGCCTCCCCGGAGGCCACCGGGACGTCCTTCGCCAGCTCCCGTGAAGTGCCACTGCGCGGCACCGATCGCACGACGCCGCGCAGGTCGAGAGCCGCGCCCCACTCTCCGCCGGGCGCGAGCGCGAGGGACACGATGGGGCCGGGCACCGCCGCATGGGTGCGCACGAGCCGGCCCTTCGCGCTCCAGTGGCGCACGCGACCCGCCGCGTCTCCCGTCAGCACCTCGCCCGACGCGGGATCGAGGACGATCGCCGTGACCTTGGCCTCGTGTCCCCCGAGGGTGACGGCTCCGCCGGTCAACGTCCACAGGCGGGCGGCCTGGCCCCCCGCCTCGATCGTCACGACGGCCGTGTCGGAGGCGATGCGGTGCAGCTCGACGGGAAGCGGCAGCGTGATCGTGCGGAGCTCGGCCGGCACCGTCCGTCCCGCCTCGTCCTTCGACTCGGGCCGCTCCTGCTGCTGGACCGTGACCGTCGTGGCGAGCGACCCCGGGAAGTGCCCGCTCCGGCGGCCCTCCGCGCTCCACAGCTCCACCGTTCCCGACGTGGACAGGGTCAGGAGGCGCTGCCCGTCGCCGAGGAAGCGCGCGTCGAGCACGCCCGGCCCGTCCACCACGACCGGGTCGAGCTCGACCGGGCTGTTGAGCGCGGCCAGGCCCGCCTCGATCGTCTCCGGCAGCTCCTCCGCCGCCAGCGCGGCGAGCGCCAGGTGCAGTCCCACGGTGGGGCTGCTCTGCAGCTCGCGCTGGGCCGCCGCCGCCAACGCCAGCGCGCGCGCGCGCTGGTAGCTGCGCTCGAGGGCCTCCGAGGCCTCCCGTGCGCGCTGGGCCTCCGCGAGCGCCTCGCCGGCCTTCGCCTCGGCCAGCGAGCGCGCCTCGCGCGCCTCCTGGGCCTGGGTGGCGGCGCGAGCCTCGGCCTCCTGCGCCTTGCGGGCCAGCCCCTCCGCCTCCGCGCGGGCGGCCTGGGCCTCGAGCGCCTGCTCGTTGGCCCGCAGGCGCTGCTGCTCCCGCTCCGCCGAGGCCGTCTGCGCCGCGCGCGTCGCCCGCTCGGCCTCGCCCTTCTGCGCGTGGATGGCGAAGGCCGTGCCCACCGCCACCAGCGCCGCCGCGGCCAGCGCCGACACCCCCGCCAGCCGCACCAGCCGCCGGCGCGCCGCACGATCGCGCTCCGCCAGCGCCCCCGCGCGCTGCTCGCGGGCCTGGTCGAGCAGCGTCCGCGCCTCGGCCTGGTCGGCCTGACGCCGCAGCACCTGCTCGCAGGCGCCCGCCACGCGGTCCAGGGCCTGGATGCGCTCGTCGCCGGAGGCGAAGCCCGCCGCCCGCAGCGTGGCGCGCGCCGCCTTCAGCGCCTGCTCGATCTCGCTGGCCAGCGCCGTGGCCGCCTGCCACTGCCGGATCGTGGCCGCCAGCTCGGCCGTGCGCGCCGGCCGCAGCGAGGGGCTCTGCGACAGCGCCCGCGCGCACAGGTCGCTGAGCACCTGCGGCACGCCGGCGTCGACGTCCACCGCCGCCGGCGCCCGCTGCCCCGCCACCTGCTCGACGTACTCGCCGTAGGTGGAGAACCGGAAGGGCAGGCGGCCGGTGAGGATCTCGAACAGGATCGCGCCCAGGCTGTAGACGTCGCTCGCCTCGCCGATCTCGTCGATACGTCCCAGCGCGGCCTCCGGGCTCATGTAGCCGGGCGTGCCCAGGGGCCCCAGCGCCGTCCGCAGGCTCGCCTGCGCGCGGAAGTCGGCGATGCGCTCCTGCCAGCGGCTGGCGGCCGGATCGGCGGAGCCCTTGCTCTTCGCCAGCCCCCAGTCGAGCACCACGACCTCGCCGAACTCCCCCAGCGCGATGTTCTGCGGCTTGAGGTCGCGGTGCACCACGCCCTTGGAGTGGGCGTAGCCGATCGTGTCGCAGACCTTGAGGAACGGCTCGAGCAGCTGCAGTCGCGCGGCGTGCCCTCCCGC
>CAZPOZ010000167.1:0-6557 GCA_964588235.1 uncultured Planctomycetales bacterium | reverse complement strand
CGGCGAGGCCGTCCCCGCCGCCGCTTGCGGCGGCGCTGGCACGCGCCGGCCTACGTAGCGAGCCGATGCGGGCCTGAGCGCCCCCAGCCCAGCGCGCCGCTCGCGCGCAAGGGGAGCAAGCCAGGACACCACCCTGGGCCCGGCGGCGTAGGCACGGGGGCCGGCTTGCGCTACCCTCGGCCGCCCCCGACGAGGAGCCGGACCGCCGCCGTGCGCATGGGCTGGGCCAACCGCATCACGCTCGCGCGCGCCGCGCTCACGGTGCTCGTCTGGGCGCTCGTGGGCCTGGGGGAGGGCCGGGGGCCGGCGTGGTGGCACGTCACCTTCGCCGTCTTCACCGTCACGGCCCTGACCGACATGGTGGACGGCGCCCTGGCCCGGCGGCTCGGGGAGGTGAGCGTCTTCGGGCGCATCGCCGACCCGCTCGTCGACAAGCTGCTGGTCCTGGGCACGATCACCGCGCTGCTGCCCGTGCCCGGCGTTCCCCAGGTGCTCCCCGTCTGGGTGGCGCTGGTGATCGTCGTGCGCGAGCTGCTCGTCACCGTGCTGCGCTCGGCCGTGGAGGCCCAGGGCGGCAACTTCCAGGCCGCGTTCTGGGGTAAGCTGAAGATGATCAGCCAGTGCGTGCTGCTGGGCGGGGTGCTCGAGTGGCAGGCCGGCGTGGCCTGGGTGCGGGCGCCCATCGGGGCCCTGGGCGGGGCCAACGTGGTGCTGCTCCTGGCCTGGCTGGCCGCGGGCATCACCCTGGTCTCGTGCCTGGACTACGCGCGGCGCGGCTGGGCGCTGCTCAGCGCCGGGGGCGCGGCGGGGCCCGGGCGCTGACCGGTCGGCGGGCCTGGACGGCCCAGCGGATCGGGGGGTGACTCGGCCGGTGCCGCGGCCCTATACTCCCCCGCCTTCCCGAGCGCCCGCCTCCCTGGAGCCCTGCCATGGCCGCCTCGCGCCGCGCCGACAGAGACCCCGAGCGCCCCCGCCGCGGCGCGCAGGCGCCGGAGCCGGCCGCCGCGGCCGGGAAGGGCGGCGGGCGCCGGCGCATGGACGAGGAGGACCTGGGCGCCCGCGGCGGCCGCAGCGGGCGGTCGGGCGGCGCAGGCTCGTCGGGCGGGATGGGGCTGGGCCTCAAGGCGGGGCTGACGGCCGCGGGCCTGTCGTTCCTCCTGCTGGCGTTGGCCGTGATCCCGGGCAGCTCCGGCGGCAAGGGCCCGGGCAACGACGCCTGGCTCAACGAGGCCGGCTTCGCCACGGTGAACGCGCTGGCCGCCAACGACCTGACGACCTGGGGCCTGGGCAAGTCCAACGTCGGCGCCTACGTGGCGCTGAAGTCGAACCTGAAGAAGCTCTTCGGCGACCGGGCCAAGGAGTGGCTGGAGGAGCGCGAGAAGGAGATCACGAAGATCGACCCCGAGGCCGAGCCCGAGGACCGCGAGGACCAGGCCAAGCGGGCCCAGGAGTTCGAGAAGGCCAAGGACGCCATGGAGCGGGGCGAAGGCGACGCCGCCAAGGGCGCCAAGAACCTGCTGACGCGCGCCGTGCGGGCGGCGGAGGACTCCGCGCCCTTCCAGGTCTCGGCCGCGTGGGTGCGCGAGGGCACGGTCGAGAAGCCCGGCGCCTTCCTGGCGGGCACGCACGCCGAGGGCTCGCTCGTGGCGGACCTGAGCGCCCGCCAGGGCACGGGCCCGTACTGGGTCGAGGGGCGCGTCGGGGACTCGCCCGTGCGCGTGTTCGTCAAGAGCACCTCCAGCAG
This sequence comes from uncultured Planctomycetales bacterium, assembly GCA_964588235.1. GTDB lineage: Bacteria > Planctomycetota > PLA2 > PLA2 > JAEUHO01 > CAZPOZ01. The sequence continues at coordinate 4,813 of CAZPOZ010000167.1, read as the reverse complement.
CGCGGGCACGGCCGCCACCGTGTTCGTGGCCCTGTTCCGCGGCAAGACGCCCGAGCAGGGCGGCGGCGGCCTGCTGCCCTGGATCCTGCTCGCCCTGGGCCCCGTCCTGGTGGGCGCGGTCACCGCCGCCGTCGTCGGCGCTCACGCGCGGAGCGTGAAGGACCTGGCGCGCGAGATCGACCGCCTGGGGACCTCGGGCGACCCCACGCGCACGCTGCGCGCGCACGGCGCCGAGGCGACGTCGCTGGCCCGCGCCGTGGAGCGCATGGTCGGGCACCTGGAGTTCCGGCAGCAGCGCGGAGGCGGCACGAACGAGGACCTCGACGCCATCGTGGAGCGCGAGCGCAAGGTCGCCGCGGAGATCCACGAGGCGCTGATCAACAAGCACCCGCCCCGCCTGTCCGACTACGAGGTCGAGCACCTGTTCAAGCCCGGCATCGAGATCGCGGGCGACCACTTCGAGTACTTCCGCATCGACGACGACCACCTCGGCGTCATCCTGCTCGACACGAACGTGCGCGGCATCCCGGCCGCCCTGGTCATGTCGTCGGCGCGCTCCTACGTCCGGGCCGCCGCCCCCGGCAACCTCTCCCCCGCCGGCGTCCTGCGCCTGGTCAACCGGCACCTGGCCGGCGAGCTGCCACCGGGACGGCACGTGACGGCCGTGTACGCGGTGGTGGACACGGCGCAGCACAAGGTGACCCTGGCCAGCGCCGGCGGCCTGCCCGTGCTCGTGTTCCGCCAGGCCAGCGGCAAGATCGCGAAGATCAACCCGGCGGGCATCGCGCTGGGCCTGGACGTGGGCCCGGTCTTCGACCGTGAGCTGCAGGAAGGGGACGTGCCCCTGGGCCCGGGCGACCGGCTGGCGCTCTACACCGACGGCGCGCTCAGGATCACGAACGAGACGGGCGAGGAGTTCGGCGAGCAGCGCTTCTACGCCGCGGTGGCGCGGGAGGCTCCCAAGAACTCCCAGGCCTTCGTCAACTTCGTCGGCAGCGCCATCGACCAGTTCCACCTGCAGACGCCGCAGAACGACGACGTCACGATCTCGACGGTCAAGCGCCTGCGGTGAAGGCCCGCCGGACGAGCGCGGGCCGATCCGGCCGCCGCCAGGGCGGCCGCGCGGCGGCCCCGGCGGCGCCCCGTCCCCGGCGCCGGGGGGCGGCCCCGCCCACCTCCCCACCTGCGCAGGCGCCCGCGGGGGCGGCCGCCGACCTCGGGCTCGAGGCCTTCCAGTCCCAGATCGAGCGCCTCTACGGACCCAGGGACGCCGCTCGGGGCCTGCCGACGACCTTCATGTGGTTCGCAGAGGAGGTGGGCGAGCTGTCCCGGGCCCTTCGTCGGACCGATCGGTCTAACTTGGTTCAGGAGTTCTCGGACACGTTGGCCTGGCTGGTCACCCTCGCCAGCCTCGCGGGGGTGCGGATGGCCGAGGCGGCCCAGCGCTACCTGGGGGGTTGCCCGCGCTGCGCTGCGACCCCCTGCGCCTGCAAGCGGCGAACATCAAAGACGTAAGTACTTGTCATAAAAAAGATTACATCTATAATTGCAGAAATCAGCTCAGCGCCTTGCCAAGCCTAGTGTGGCAAGGTACTATGTGTCCAACGGCTTGAGGTTGCTGCGTCTCCCCCCCCTCGCGGCGGACCTCGGGTCAGGAAACGGGTGACGGCCCCCCGGCTCGGCAGAGCCGGGGGGCCGGTTTCGTTCTGGCGCCCCCGGCCCCGCGTCGGGTCCGGCGTCGAGCGCCGGTTCTAAGCGTGGCCGCCCCCAGAGCCCACGCGGCGCACGAACGCGGCGCTCGGGAGTCCGGCCGGGCCGTGCTAGAGTCCGCCGCTTGCGCCACGACGGGAGCTTCGAGCCCCCGGGTGGGCAGCGGAGCTCCCTGGGTTGGCCCCCACCGCCGCCTCGCCGCCCGGGTTCGGGCTGCGGAGGGGTGGACGGCGGGCCGACCTTGGTAGGGAGGCAGGCTGGAGCGGCCTCTGCGCTGGGTTGGCAGCAGCAGGCCTCCTCCGCCGGGCCTCCATCCGGCCGGGCCAGCCACGCCACGCGGGGCAGGCGCCGGTCGGGACGGGTTCCGGTCGGGACGGTTCGCAGGTGACGACGGGTTGCCGGTCAGGGCAGGCCCCCACCGAGAGGTGGCGGCCGGGTGGAGGTTCGTTCCATGAAGCTCAAGCGACTCCTCATGGGCTTGGCCCTCCTCGGCGCGGCGGGAGCCTGCCGCACCACCCCGCTGGACAACGTCTGGCCGGGCTGCGAGGTCTGCGCCCCCCCCACCCCGGCCCCCTGCCCCCCCACCCCCGTCGTGGCGCCGGTGGCCACGGTGTGCGAGGCCGTGCCGTGGACCGTCGAGATCGACGAGCGCATCTCGCCCGTCGTGGACTGCAACCCCGTGCGCACCCAGCACACCCTGGTGGCCACCGTCCGCGACCAGAACGGGAACGTGCTGCCCGGCCAGCGGGTGGAGTGGATCCTCGCCCGCTACCCCGAGGCCGTGGGCGACATCGTGGCGCACGACGACCAGTACGGCGACGGCGCCATCGCCCCGATCCGCAACGGCCGCGTGGGCAACAACGGCAACAAGATCGACAACCAGTTCGCCATCTCGGTCACCAACTACGGGTCCGAGATGATCGACGCGGCCAACAACTACCCCTACACCTCGCCCGACGGCTCGCGCCTGCCCGACGTGGTCATCGGCCGCGGTCAGTCCTGGTGCACGATCACCTCGGGCCGCGAGGGCGTGACCGAGATCATCGTCTACGTACCCGCGATCCGCGACGGCGCACGGCACAAGATCTGGGCCAAGAAGGTCTGGGCCGACTACGACGTGACCTTCCCCGAGGACGCGGTCAACACCCTGCCCGACGACACGCACGCCTTCACGGTGGCCGTGACGCGCACCGACCGCACCGGCATCCCCGGGCAGGTGGTCGAGGCCGAGATCCTCGACGGCCCCGACGCCGTCTTCTCGGGCAGCAACGGGCGCACGGCGCGCCTGTCCACCGACGCCGCGGGCCAGGCCCAGTTCAGCCTGCGCAACACCTCGGGCGCCACGGGCGTCAACCGCGTGCGCTTCACGGCGGCGGGCTCGTTCTACGGCGAGACCTGCCCGCGCTCCCGCATCGTGACCAAGCGCTGGCAGAAGCCGACGCTCAGCGTGGAGTGCACCTTCCCCGAGGGGGCCGTCGCCGTGGTCGGCCGGCCGTTCGCGAAGGAGATCCGCATCCGCAACACCGGCGACGCGCCGGCCGAGGGCGTGGTGCTCGAGGATCGTCCCGATCCGGGCCTGTCGATCGTGGAGGGCTCGCCCACGATGGAGCTGGGCACGCTGGCCCCCGGCCAGGAGGTGGTGCAGCGCCTGCGGCTCTCCGCCGAGGCCGAGGGCCGGTACTCGAACGCGGTCACGGTGCGGGACGCCCGCGGGGGCGCCCAGGCCTCCGGCTCCTGCCCGGTCGAGCTGGTGGCCGGCAAGCTCGAGCTGACCAAGCGCTGCGAGCCGGCGCGGGTCAACAACGGCAGCGAGGTGCGCTTCGTCGTCGTGGTGAGCAACACCGGCCGCGGGCCGCTCGAGAACGTGGTCGTCACGGACGACTACCCGCAGGGCATCGCCCCCCTGAGCCAGAGCAGCGTCACGGTGGGCACGCTGGCCCCCGGCGAGCAGCAGGAGGTGACCTTCCTGGGCCGCGCGGAGCGCGTGGGCGCCTTCACGAACATGGCCCGGGCCCGCGCCGACCGCGCGCAGGAGGTCACGGCCTCCTGCTCGCTGCAGGTGGTCGAGTGCCGCCTGGAGATGACGCTGGTCGGCCCCGACAAGATCTACTACGGCGAGACGGCCTCCTTCACCCTGCGCGTGACGAACACGGGTGACGGCGAAGCTGAGGGCTGCACCGTGCGCATCACGAACGGCGGCTGCCTGGGCGGCGGCTTCCAGGACTTCAACGTCGGCCCCCTGGCCCCCAACCAGACCTTCACGCAGGACTGGGCGGTCACGGCCCGCAACGTCGGCCCCTGCAGCGTGACGGCGGAGTCCAGCTGCGGCCAGCGCTGCTCGGTGCGCAGCGAGGTGGCCACGCAGGTGACCGGCCTGCCCGCCCTGCAGGTCGAGATGGTGGACAAGGCGCTCGACGGCAGCGAGGCCGGCGTGTTCGTCGTCGGCTCCACCTTCGTCTACCGCCTGCGGGTGGAGAACGACGTGGGCACCGACGTGACGCCCGACATGCTCGTCCGCTGGAGCCTGCCGCCCGAGCTCGAGTTCGTCTCGGGCCGCAGCAACCGCGAGACGGTCACCGTCTCGGGCGCGGGCTCCGCGTGCGCGAGCACGGCGTACGCGCTCAAGGTGGGCGAGGCGATCGACTTCGAGATCGTCGTGCGCGTGCTCTCGGCCCCGGACGCCGGCCTGGTGAAGACCAACGCCGAGATCGTCCGTGCGTCCGACGGCGCCGAGCTGGCCAACGAGACCGAGAGCACCTCGCTCAAGCGCTGAGCGGCTCCCCCCGGGGCCCCGGGCCCCGGACGCCACCCCCGCCGCGCCGTGCGCCCTCCGCGCGCGGCGCGGCGGCACCGTTTCATGGACAGTCGGGGGCGGCAGGCGATCCTGGGGAGAGACGCCGCGGGCCGTCCCGGCCCGCCTCGCAGCCCGGAGGCCACGTGAAGGACGATCTCGAGATCGCGCGCTCCGCCAAGCTCAAGCCCATCGAGGAGATCGGCCGGGCGGCCGCGCTGCTGCCCGAGGAGATCGAGCCCCTCGACCGGCACATGGCCAAGGTCTCCTTGTCGGCCGTGGAGCGCCTGAAGGACCGCCCGCGCGGGCGCT
>CAZPOZ010000166.1:0-6569 GCA_964588235.1 uncultured Planctomycetales bacterium | reverse complement strand
AGCCCGCGCTCCAGCGCGGCCCACGTGACGGCGCGGTACATCGCGCCCGTGTCCAGGTGCGCGAAGCGCAGGGCCTGCGCCACGCGGCGGGCGACGCTCGACTTGCCGGCGCCGGCCGGCCCGTCGATGGCCACCACGAACGGAGCGCCCGTCCCGGTCACTTCCCGGCCTGCGCGCGCCAGCCCACCCACTCGGTCCACCAGGCCTTGAGCTGCTGGCGCAGCGGGGCCAGCGACTCGGGCGTCAGCGCGGCGGGCTCGGCCCGGGGGAAGCGGGGCCACAGGGCCCGCCCCCGCGCGTCGCTCACCCGCGGGTCCTCGCCGGGCAGCTCGGCCCGGGCCCGGAGCCCGGCGTAGGCGGCCCGCACCACCTCGAGCGAGGGGTCCACGAAGACGAGCACGATCAGGTACCACTCCGGATGCGTCTCGCCGGTGGCCTCCAGGCTGCGGATGGCCTCCACCTTGCGCCCCACGCCGGCGGGCCCGGCCAGCCACGCCCGCCAGCGCTGGCGGCTGGCCTCCAGGCCCGCACCCGCCACCCATCGCTCGGCGCCGATCTCCAGGTCGTCGTAGCCGGTCAGGCGCACCAGGGCGCCGCGGACGGCGTTGTACTCCTGCACCACCTCCGGGGCCGCCGCCGCCGACAGGGGCAGCTCGTCCAGGTGCGCGAGCAGGTCGAGCAGGCGCGCCTGCGCGCCGATCTCGCCGAGCGCGTCGGCCGCCACGCGCCGCACCAGGGGATGCGGGTCCTGGAGCGCGTGCCCGGCCACCTTGGCGACGCGCTCGTCGGCCAGCGAGCCCACGATGCGCACCACCCAGGCCCGGCACTCGGGGTCGGGCTCCTCGGCGGGATGGAAGCGCAGCAGCAGAGCCCGGGGGACCCAGCCGGTGCCCAGCCCGAAGAAGGTCTGCAGCGCCTCGCGCCGCCGCACCGGGTCGGGCCCCAGCGCGCGCTCGAGCAGCGCGGTCAGCGCGTCCTCGGCGCTCTCGGGCGCGGGCGGGGCCTCGCCGGGCACCTGGCCCGCCCGGAGCGCCGCCACGGTCTCCCGCAGGCCCTCGCGGTGCTCCTCCTTCACCCAGGGCAGCATGCGCTCGAGCACGCGCGCGAGCGGCTGCCAGGCCTTCGTCTCGACGTAGACCTGCCGCAGCAGGTCGAGGGTGTGCCGGAGCGCGCGCGGGTCGGCGACCTCGCCTTTGGCGCCCGCGAGATCCTCCCCTTCGGCCGCGGCCTCGGCGAAGCGCCGCGTGCGCACCGCGGCCTCCAGGTAGCTGAGCCTCAGGCCCAGGTTGCGCGGGTCCCGCACCCGCAGCACGCGCAGCTCGCGGTAGGCGCCCTCCCAGTCGCCCTGCGCGGCGCGCACCTCGGCCAGCGCGGCCTTGAGCCCGGCGTCCTCCGGCTCCAGGGCCACCAGCCGCTCCAGCGCCCGCTGCGCCAGGGCGTAGTCCTTCGTGCCGAAGCCCACCTCGGCGGCGAGACGCAGCACGTCCGGCTGCTCGGCCGCGCGGCGGCGGGCCGCGTCCAGGTGCTGGCGCGCGGCCGCGGCGTTCTTCTCCAGCCAGTAGAGCGAGCCGATGCGCACCTGCGCCTGCCAGAAGTCGGGCTCCTGGCGCACGACCTCGAGCATGGCCTTGAGGGCCCCCGGCCGGTCCTGGGCATGGAAGAGAGCCCGCCCGAGGAGGTAGTGGTTCAGCGGCCCGGGCTGGCGCGTCAGGCGGCTCTCGTACGTGCGGACCACGCTGCCCAGCGACCCGCCGCGGCGGGCCTCGGCCAGCAGCCGGTTCTGCTCGGCCTCCGCGGCCTCGACCTCCGCGTCGGGCGGCGGCGCGGCCGTCAGGGAGCCGACCCCGTGGAGCAGCGCCGCCGCGCCCCAGAGCAGGGCCAGGGCGGAGCGCAGGAGCCCGGCACGCACAGGCCGGCCCCTCACTGCGGCCTCAGCCCGAGCCAGGCGGCCAGCGAGGTGCGCGACTCGGTCCGGCGTTCGGGCACCAGCTCCTCGGGCAGGAAGGCCGGGATCCCGCGGGCCCAGTCGGCCCGCGGGCCGGCCGGCAGGTAGTCCCTCATGCTGCGCAGCGCCTCGTAGGCGGCCTTCATGACGAAGAAGTCGGGGTCGTCCAGGTAGGGCACGAGCACCTGATCGGCCAGCCGGTCCTTGGCCTGCGCGTAGGCGCCCAGCGCGCGGATGCGGGTCTCGACGCCCGAGGGTCCCGCCCACCACGCGTCGAAGCGCGCCCGCAGGGCCTCCTCGGTCTCGGGCTCCCCTTCCGCGAAGGCCGCGAGGTCGGTGTCGGTCAGCGTGAGCAGGCCGTGGCGCGCGGCGGCGGCCAGCCGCGCGTCGGGGTCGGAGACGTGGCGTCCCAGCACGGCCGTGGCCACGCGCCCCGCGTCCACGCTCTGCGTGCCGACCAGGAAGAGGGCCGCCAGGGCCGCGTAGCGCACGTCGGGCTCGGCGTCGTAGAGCGACAGCCGGGCGATCGGCAGGGTCCCCAGCCCGCCGTGCCGCGCCAGGACGAGCAGGGCGGAGGAGCGGACCGTGGGGTCGCGCTCGCGCTCGGGCCCGAGGCGCCCGATCACGGCGCGCAGCAGCTCGAGCGTGGGATGCGCCTCGCGGTAGGCGACGTAGCGCAGGGCCTGCCCACGCACGTTGGCGTCGGGCGCGTCCAGCGCGCGCGCGAGGGCGGCGTCGTCCGGCGGAGCCTTGGGGTCGGTCGCCGGCGCCTGGACGGCGCGGCGCATCTCGTCGAGCCGGGCTCGCTTCTCGGGATCGCGCTCGAGGAACCACAGCCCGTTGAGCGCGCCGAGCAGCTCGGCGTCGGCCACGGGCAGGTTCTTGCGCTTCTTCTGCAGGTAGGCCCGCAGCAGCCCCTCCAGCGGCAGCCTGGAGGAGGGCAGCTCCTTCTGGAGCAGGCGCCACTCCGCGATCGCCGCGTCCTCCCGCCCGGAGGCGAGCTCGACCTCGGCCCGCAGGTTGCGGAACTCGGCCTGCCCGGGACGGGCCCGGATCAGCCCGTCCACCTCCTTGCGCGCCTCCTCGGCCCGGCCCAGCTCGAGCAGCGAGCTGACGAGGTAGGCCCGCGCCAGCAGGTCGACCCGGTCCAGGTCGATCACGCGCTTGAGGTGCACGACGGCGTCGGCGTGGCGCTTCTGCTTCTGGCACAGCCGCGCCAGGTCGCGCAGCGCCTGCACGTACCCCGGGTAGATCGTCAGCGCCCGCTGGAGGTAGCCCTCCGCGGCCCGGGGATCCTCGGGCTGCCCGGCCAGGGCCAGCATGGCCAGGTCGCGCAGGGCGAAGTAGCAGCGCGGCGCCAGCCGGAGCGCCTCCTCGTAGGCGCTGCGGGCCTCCACCAGGTCGCGCCCGCCCGCCCCCAGGCGCTTGCCGTAGGCGCGCCCGAGCAGGAACAGGCGGGCGATCTTGGGATCCCCGGTCGTGGGACGCCGCTCGAGGTTGCGCGCCTCGAGGATCACCGTGTCGATCGAGGCCTCCTTGAGGCGCGCGTCCTGCCGCTGCATGCCATCCAGGATCAGCACCTCCCAGGGCTCTCCCAAGGGGCGGTCCTCGGCCCGGGCCGGGGTCGGGGGCAGCAGCGCCCCCAGGCAGAGCAGGCCGACGAGCAGGGCCGGGGCCCTCGGGGGCGGCAGGCGAGGGGGAGCGCGCACGCGGGAGCCTCCACAGGGCCGGAGCGACGATCGTACCCCGTGGCCGGGAGCCTCCCCCTCCCCGCCGGGGGGCCCGCGCCCCTCAGCGGCCGTCGGCCGGCGCTCCCCCGTCGCCCGTCACCTGGGGCGGCGTGAGCGGCACGCTCGGCGCCGGCGTGGCCCGCCGCAGGAACAGCAGCGCGAAGCAGGTCTGGGTGATGGCCGACTCGGTCTTGTCGGCGGGCTTGCCCGAGGCCGCCGCCTCGGCCCAGCCGCCCTCCTTCGTCTGAGCCCCCAGCAGGTGCTCGGCGCCCTCGCGGTACCAGGCGTGGCGGCCGACGTGGACGAGGCCCAGCTTGGCGGCGCAGCGCTCGAGCCCGTAGAGGTAGTAGTAGTGCCACTGGCTGGGCGGCTCGGGGTTGTCGGCCACGGTGAAGTGCTCGGAGAGCCAGGCGAGCCCGTCGCGCAGGCCCCGGTCCAGGCGCTTGCGCAGCTCGGGCGTGAGCGCCCCCAGGGCCCACAGCCGCTCCTTGCACAGCGCGAGGCAGGTGACGCCCGCGGCGGTCATGCTGCCGGAGGGCGGCTCGGGCTGGCCCGGGAGGTAGCACCAGCCCCGGGCCTCCGCCTTGCCCGCCTCGCGGAAGCGCTTCTCCGCCGGATCTCCCGGCGACCAGGCGTCGTCCTCCACCCACACGGGGGCGGCCAGCCCCTCGGGCTCCTGCTCCCCCAGCACGTGCTCGGCGGCGCGGCTCCACGTGGTCGCGGGCACCGCGATCCCGCAGCGCATGGCCGTGTCCAGCGCCAGCAGCGCGTACTGGGTGTTCGAGAGGTCGGTGGCGCCCTCGGGGGCCTGGATCGCGTTGCCGGGGTAGCGCCAGCCTCCCGTGTCCACCTGGCAGCCGACGAGGAACTCGACCAGCTCCACGATCCACTTGCGCGCGAACTCGGGGTACTTGCACCTCTGCGCCTTGGCGGGCTCCAGGTTGCCGTAGCGGTCGCGCACGGGCAGCGCCGCCCGCTCCTCGACCCCGCGGTAGAGCGCGTCCAGGGCCAGGACCAGCGCCGAGGCCGTGTAGACGGTGACTTTCCCGTTGCCCTTCAGGTTCCAGGACCCGTTCCCCCCGGCGTAGTGGAACTGGCAGAAGCGCAGGCACTTCTTGACCGCGTCGTCCTCGGCCTTCACCCCGCCGTGGGCCAGGGTGAGCAGCACCAGCGCGTTGAGCCCGACGTCCATCGGGCTGTACTCCCGGGGCCGGAGCTCCTCGGCGAAGCCGGGGTAGGAGCCGTCGGGCCGCTGCTGCCCGCGCAGCCAAGCCACACCGCGGGTGATCGCGGCGTTCACGCGGGCCTCGAAGGCGGCGCGCTCGGCAGCCTCCCGCTTCTGCGCCTCCTCGACGCGCGCCTTGCGCGCGGCCGCGTCCTCCTCCGCCCCCGCGGGGAGCCGGCCCCCCAGGAGGGTGAGCGCGCCGGTGAGGACGCCCGTCAGGAGGGTCCTCGGGATGCGCATGGACGCCCTCCAGCCAGGCCGTGCCCGGAGCCTAGCCGAGCCCCCCCGCCCCGGGCAACCGTCCCCCGTCGCCCCAACGAAAACGGCCCCCGCGACCCGGAGGTCGCGGGGGCCGTGAAGGTCCCGGCCGGGGTCACCCCCGGCCGGAGCGGATCACTTGCCGCAGGCCTTGCCACCGGCGCCGCAGGCCGAGCCGGCCGGAGCCGTCGGGGCCGCGGGCTGCGCCGGAGCGGCCGCGGGGGCCATCTCGGGCGCCGGGGCCGCCATCGCGGGCACCGTGCACTTGTCGTTCAGGCGCCACTCCCAGCGGGCCGGGGACACGCAGCGCTGCTCGGTACGGTTCTCGTACTGAGCGGGCACCGGGATCTCCTTGTAGTAGCCGGGCTTCACGCACACGCGCTTGGTGACCGTGCTGTACTTGGCCGGGATGACCTCGGTCGTGCAGGAAGCGGGCTTCGTGCACACCTGACGGGTCTCGGTCCGGTACTGGGCCGGCACCTCACGCAGCACGAAGCAGTCGCCCTGCTTCTCGCCGGCACCCACGTTGTCCACGCAGGGGATCTTCTCCCAGCGGGTGGAGGCGGGGCACACGAGCACCTGGTAGGACTCGGTGGCGTACTCGGCCGGCACGGGGTGCTGGACCGTCTGCTCCGGGCAGGTGCAGACCTGCTCGGTCTGGTCGGCGTACTCGGGCTCCACCCACTCCTTGCGGCACGAGGCGGGGCAGCTGCAGACCTGCGTCGTGAACGTCTCGTACTGGGCGGGGATCATCACGCAGCACCAGGCCTCGCCGGCCTTGGCGTGCGCCGGCAGCGGGCCGCAGGGGCCGCAGGGCGCCACGGGAGCCGCGCACGGAGCGCAGGGCGGGGGCTCACAGACCGCGACGGGCGCGCACGGAGGCGGGCACGGGTCGCAGGGGTTGGGCGTGTCGCACGGGTTGCACGTGTCGCACGGGTTGGGGCAATCACAGGGGTTGGGCTGGTCGCACGGGTTGCACGACTGCTCCCCACAGGGGTTGGGCTGCTGACACGGGTTGCAGCTGCTGCACCCGGCCAGCGAAGCCGCCAGGACGACTGCGAACAGGGTCACGACCCCGCGCAGCATCGTCGTCTTCGCCATGGTTGTCCTACCTCCTCGAAAAGAAGAAAACTGGGCCACGCGCCTTGCTGCCCACCGGCCGAAGCCGGGGGAATCCTGACCCGACAAGGGGTCGTGCGCAAGTGCTTTCTGGCCCTGCGTCGCTGCGGGAGCTCCGTGGGAGCCCCAGACCTTCGCGCCGGACCGTCAGCCTCGCACCCGCCACCTGGACCGGAGTCATGCCGCCCATCGGGCCCGTTCGGATGCGCCCCCGGGGAACCCCGTACGGGCAGTGCCCTTCCGAATGAGCAGCACGGGGCTTGGTTTAGCCGAGCACCGTACGAGCGACAAC
>CAZPOZ010000165.1:0-6607 GCA_964588235.1 uncultured Planctomycetales bacterium | reverse complement strand
GGCGGCCCTAAGCAGGCGGTCCATCAGGAACGCGGCGCGGGCCATGTAGCCGCAGCCCTCCAGCAGCGCGAGGAAGCCGAACAGGATCACGATCTGCGGCAGGAAGACGAGCACGCCGGCCACGCCGGCCACGATGCCGTCCACCAGCAGGCTCTTGAGCAGCCCGTCGCCGAGCCAGGCCTGGGCGGAGAGCCCCGCCTTGATCGGGTCGAACAGGCCCTTCTCGATCGCCTCCATCAGGGGCTCGGCCCAGCGGAAGATCGAGACGAACACCAGCGTCATCACCACCACGAGCGCCAGGGTCCCCGCCACCCGGTGCGTGAGCACCGCGTCCAGGCGGTCGGAGACGGTGACCGGCGCCACGGCCGGGCGGCGCACGACGCCGGCCACCAGCGGCGCCAGGAACCCGTAGCGCACCCGGGCCTCCAGGCCCGCCCCCGCCGCGGGGCCCAGGGCGCGGCGCGCCGCGTCGAGCGCCGCGCGGCCCCGTGCCCCGGCTGCGGCCAGGTAGCGCCGCTCGGCCTCGCCCCCCACGTCGAACAGCGCCCGGCGCAGCTCGACCCCGTGGAGCGTCGGCGCGGCGGCGGCCGCGTCGGCCTGCGCCGCCGCCACCTCGGGGGGCCAGGCGAAGGGCGGGGCGGGCGCAGCCGAGCCGAGGGCGGCCCCCAGCGCGCGGGTGAGGGCGTCCACGCCCTCGCCCTTCGTGGCCACGGTGCCCACCACGGGGACGCCCAACGCGGCCGCCAGCCGCTGCTCGTCGATCGTCAGGCCCCGGCGGGCGGCGTCGTCCCGCAGGTTGAGGGCCAACACGACCGGCAGGCCCAGCTCGAGCACCTGCGTGGCCAGGTAGAGGTTGCGCTGGAGGTTCGTGGCGTCCAGCACCACCACGACGGCGTCGGGGCGCGGCGTGTCGTCCCGGCGCCCGAGCAGCACGTCCACCGCGACGGCCTCGTCGGGGGAGCGGGCCGCCAGGCTGTACGTGCCCGGCAGGTCGAGCAGCCGCACGGGGGCGTCGGCCGGCGCGTTGCGCAGGGTCCCCACGGTCTTGTCCACGGTGACGCCGGGGTAGTTGCCCACGCGCGCGGACCCGCCGGTGAGGGCGTTGAACAGCGTGCTCTTGCCCACGTTGGGGTTGCCGATCAGGGCCACCCAGCGCTCGCGCGGCGCGGCCGGCGCGGCAGGGGGGGCGGGGCTCACGTCAGCGCCTCCACGCGCACCTGGCGCGCGTCGCCCTTGCGCAGCGTCAGCAGGTAGCCCCACAGGCGCAGCTCCATCGGATCGCCCAGCGGCGCGAAGCGCACCACCTCCACCTCGGTGCCCGCGGTGAGCCCCATCTCGGCCAGGCGCTGGACCAGGCCGGGCGCGCCGGCCACGTCCAGGACCCGGCCGCGGGCGCCGGCGCCGAGGTCGGCCAGGGTCGTCATGGGCCCGCTCCGGTGGACTCTAGGCGCGCACGACCGCGAGCGCGCGGGCCCAGGAGCGTCCCAGGGCCAGCCGGGCCTCGCCCAGGGCCAGCGCGACGGTGAAGCCGCGGCGCAGGATGCGGATCTGCGCGCCGGGCACCAGCCCCAGGGCCGCCAGCCGCTCGGCCTCGACCGGGGGGGCCGTGACCGCGGCCACGATCGCCTCGTCGCCTACGGCCAGGTCGCCGGCCGTCAGCAGCGCCGCGCAGGGGGGAGGAGGGGTCATCGCGAGCCTCCGACGGTCCTCCGCAGCGGCGCTCCCGGGACGAGCGCGCTGCCGGGACTATCTTGAGAATCGTTCTCAGTGGAGCGTACCACGGAGCAGGCCCCCCGGCGCGGGAATCCAGCCGTCCCGGCGCGTCGGGACAGGGCTCGCTCCCCCCCCGGGGCCGCGCTCCAATGGGTCGATGGACGGCGATCCGCCCGAAGGCGGCCCCCTCACCCCGCAGCAGGCCGAACGGCTCTTCGACCGGGGCGTGGCCCTGTGGAACGCCCGCGACCCGCACCCCGCCCACGAGGAGTGGGAGGCGCTGTGGCACGAGGCGGAGGGCCCGCGGCGCGCGTGGCTCCAAGGGCTGATCCAGGTGGCGGCGGCGCTGTTCCACGTGGAGCGGGGCTTCTACGCCTCGGGCTTCGTCAAGCTCATGCGCTCGGCGGCCGAGAAGCGCCGCGGGTACGACGCTCGCGGGGAGCGCATCGACGCGGCGGCGCTGGAGGCCGACCTCGGGCCCTGGGAAGCGCACGCTGAGCTCGTGGAGCGCGGCCGCGGGCTGCGCGAGCAGCTGCCGCCGTGGCCCACGATCCGCTACCGCGCCGGACGGGCGCCCCCGGCGGCACCGCCGAGCGCGGGTCCGGTGGATACGACGTTTCCGCACGAGACCTTCGGTAGGGATTGATCCGGGCCGAAGGTCCCGACAACGTCGCGTGTTCCGCCCCCGGGACTGCCGCTGCGACGGATCCTGGCCCGTGCATGCTGCGTCGTTCGCCCCTCCTCCTGCTCGGCGGCCTCCTGGCCGCTGGGGCGCTGGTTCCGCTGCTTGGCAGCCGGGGGGCCGGCCCGTGGGGCCACGCGACCCCCTGCCCCGTCTCGGACGCCGGGTCGCGGCGACACGACGGCCCGCGGCCCGACGTGGTGCTGGTGGTGCTCGACGGGCTGCGCGCCGACGCCGTGCGCGCGCAGGCCGACGGCGCGGGCCCGCTGCCGGCGCTGCAGACGCGTGCCGGGCACGCCCGCTCGTACCAGGCCGCCTACGCGGCGGCGCCCGACCCGCGGGCCTCGCTGGCGAGCCTCCTGACCGGGCGGCTGCCGCAGGATCACGGCGTCGGGCTGGCGGAGGACGGCCCGGGGCGGTTGCGCAGCGTGCCCACGCTGGCCGCGCTGCTCGCCGCCGCCGGCTATCGCACCCACGCCTGGGTGCCGCGGCGCCTGGGGACCGGGCCGGGCAGCCTGCTCGAGGGCTTCTCGCAGGTGCGTCCCGGCGTCGCGCTGGCCGACGTGCCGGCGGAGGTCGCGCGGCTGGGCGCGGCGCCCGAGGCCGCCGCCGCGCCGCGCCTGCTGCTGCTGGCCAGCGACGAGCTGGCGCCTCCGTGGCGCGGGGCCGCTGCTGCAGGGCCCGCCGCCGAGGGGCCCGGCGCGGCCGCGGTGCTGCGCCGCTTCGCGCTCGACGCCCCCGACGCCTCCGGCGCGGCGGCCGCGGCGCCGCAGCCCTCGGCGGCCGAACGGCGGCGGCTCGAGCGCGCGCTCGCGCTGCCGCTGGTGGGCCCGGAGTCCGAGCCCTTGGCCGAGGAGCTCGGCCAGGCCTACCGCGCGCACCTGGAGCGGCTCGACGGCGTGCTGGAGCGGGCCCTGGCGGCGCTCGGCTCGCTGGGCGGTTCGCGGGACACGCTGCTGGTGGTCACCTCCACCACGGGCATGGCCCTGGGCGAACGCGGCTGGTTCCTGGAGGCCGAGGTGCTGATCCCGGCCCGCCTGCACGTGCCGCTGCTGCTCTCCGGCCCCGGCCCGCTGGCGGCTCCGGGCAGCGTGCGCGGCGCCGTCTCCCTGCTCGACGTGACGCCCACCGTGCTCGACCTGCTCGCCCTGCCCGCGCTCGAGGAAGCCGCGGGACGCTCCCTGCTCGCCCCCGAGCCGGAGGACGGGCGCGCCCGGGCCGTCGCCTGCCAGGCCCGGCGCACCTTCCACGACGGCGTGACGGGCGTGGACGTGCTTAGCAGCGGGGTCGTCGGCGACGGCCACCTCTACGTGCTGGCCTACGATCGCCTGGCGGGGACGGTGCTGGAGGAGGGCTACGACCTGGCCGCCGACCCGTCCGCGTCCCGCAACCTGGCCGACGGTGCGGGTCGCGTCGGGCACCTGCCGGTGGGGCGCGGGTTCTGCTCGCTGGTCGAGCAGGCCCGCGACCACGTCTTCGGCGCCGTGGCCGGAACGGCATTCATGCTCGAGAACGGCTACCTGGCGGGCGCGGCCTACGTGCAGGTGGAGCGCCCGCCGCGCATCTGCGCCGCCGAGGATCCGCGTTGAGGTCCCGGGGGCGCGTCGTCCGGCGCGCCGGGCTGGCGCTGCTGGGCCTGCTCGCGGGTGGGCTGTTCGTGCTCGCGGCGGGCTGCGGGGGCGATCCTCCCGCGGGGCCGGCGAGGCCCTCGGGCTACGACGTCAACGGGCGGCTGCTCGGCCCCCGCCCCGCGGGCGCGCGGCGTCCGAACGTGCTGCTGGTGGTCATCGACACCCTGCGCGCCGACGCGGTGGATCCCTTCGGCGGGGGCGGGGCGATGCCGTTCCTGGCGCGCTGGTCGCGGGAGGGCGTGGCCCTGACCCAGGCCTCCTCCCCGGCGCCCTGGACCTTGCCGGCGGTCACGAGCCTGCTCACCGGACGCCTGCCCAGCGACCACGGCATCACGGGCGAGACGGGCAACCTCACGGGCCTGAGGGCCGGCGCCACCTGGGCCGAGATCCTGCGCTCCACCCTGGGCTACGCCACGGTGGCCTGGCTCGGCGAGCAGTGGCCCGGCGGCCCGGGCAGCATGTTCGAGGGCTTCGAGGAGGTGGTCCCGCTGGTGGGCTTCCAGGGCGCGCTCGCGCTCCTGCCCGACTTCGCCCGCGAGCGCGCCGACGGGCGGCCCTGGTTCCTGCTGCTGCACTCCTTCGAGGCGCACGACCCGTACGGTGCGGCGAACCACCCCTACCCGATCCAGGTGCCGGTCGTGGAGGGCGACCCGGTGGCCGCGCTGGGCGGGGAGCCGGAGCCGGCCCTGGTCGTGGAGCGCGCCTTCACGGACCTCGCCTTCCACGACGTGCTCATGCGCCGCCCCCAGCACGGCCGGCTCAAGCGCGAGCACGTGCGCTACCTCTGGTCGGGGCTGGCGCAGAGCCCGGATCCGGCGCTGGCGGCCCGCCTCCGGGCCGCCTACCTCGAGGGCGCGCGCTGGGTGGACGGGCTGCTCGAGCGCACCCTGGCCGAGCTGGGGGCCCGCGGGCTGCTGGACGACACGCTGGTCGTCGTCACCAGCGACCACGGCGAGGCCTTCGGCGAGCACGGCATGCTGGGCCACGGCCGCCGCCTGGACGAGGAGCTGCTGCGCGTGCCCCTGGCGCTCCGGGGCCCGGCGCCGTTCCACCGGCCCCTGCGGCTGGACGCCTCGGTGAGCCTGATCGACGTCCTGCCCACGCTGCTCGCCTGGCAGGGGCTGCCGGCGCCGCGCACCGCCACCGGGCGCTCGTTCCTGCCCCTGCTCTCCGCCCCGGGCCCCGGCTGGCCGGTGGCGGCGCAGGAGACGCGCACCTGGATGCGCACGGCCGAGTCCTCGCACGCGATCCTGGAGAGCGTGCGCACGGCAGCCTGGAAGCTCGTGCTGACCTACGAGGTCGCCGAGGGCACCGTCACGGAGCAGCTCTTCGACCTGACCCGCGACCCCCTGGAGCGCGAGGATCGGCTGGCGGGCGGCGCCGCGCCGGCCGAGGCGCTGGCCGACGCCGCGTTCGTGGCCGCGGTGGAGCAGGCGCGCGACCGCGTCTGGCAGAGCGTGGGAGCGATCGAGCCGGGCGCCGGGCGGCCGGGAGCCGTCCCGCGGGCGCCGCCCGTGCGCACGCCGCGGCCGCCCCCCTGGGCGCCGCCCCCGGAGCCGGCGGGCCGCTGAGGGTCGCGGCCCGTCAGGGGTCAGGGCTGCCGCGTGAGGCGCCGGTGCGGGATGCCGCACTCGTCGTAGACGGGGCCCTGGGCCCTCCACCCGAGCCGCTCGTACCAGCCCACGAGGTGGGCCTGGGCGCTCATCTCGGCCGGGCGCCCGCCGAGCAGCCCGTGCACGAAGGCCATCAGGCGCGAGCCCAGGCCGCCGCGCTGCAGGGGCGGCGCCACGGCGATCCGCCCGACCTTGACGGGGTCGGCGCCGAGGAACAGCCGGGCCGTGGCCACGAGGGCGCCGCTCGCGTCGCGGCCCAGCACGTGGGTGGCCTCGGGGTCGCGCCCGTCGAACTCGGCCTCGGCCGTGATGCGCTGGCCGACCACGAAGACCTCCTCGCGCAGGCGCACGAGCTCGTGCAGCTCGCCCACGCTCAGGCGGGCGAAGGGGCGGGCCTCGCAGGCGAGCGCGGGGGAGGGGCTCACGCCCGCACGCTACCAGGGCGCCCCGGATGGAACGCCGGGCCGGTCAGCGCTACAGTCGCGCCCCCCACCCGAGGAGCCGCCATGTCCAGCGCCGTCCCCGCGCCGTTCGCCGCCGAGCTCGAGCAGACGATCGAGGGCCTGCTCTCCCCGGGCCGGGGGATCCTGGCGGCCGACGAGAGCACCGGGACGATCGCCAAGCGTTTCGCCTCGGTGGGCGTGCCGAACACCGAGGAGAACCGCCGCGCGTACCGCGAGCTGCTCTTCACGGCCCCGGGCATGGCGCAGCACATCAGCGGCGTGATCCTGTACGAGGAGACCCTGGGCCAGCGCTCGGCCGGGGGCGAGCCGTTCCCGGCGCTGCTCGCCCGGCTCGGCTGCATCCCCGGCATCAAGGTGGACAAGGGCACGGTGGCGCTGCCGGGCGCGGCGCAGGGCGAGCTGGTCACGACGGGCCTGGACGGGCTCCCGGAGCGCCTGGCCGCCTACCGCCAGGCGGGCGCGCGCTTCGCGAAGTGGCGCGCGGTGATCTCGATCGCCCCGGGG
>CAZPOZ010000164.1:0-6626 GCA_964588235.1 uncultured Planctomycetales bacterium | reverse complement strand
CGCCGGTGGCTTGGGAACGGCCTTCAGAGGCCATCCGTGGGCCCGTCCGCGGAAGAAGTCTCGCCCACCGAAGGGCCCTACCCCTACCTTGGTGGCGTTGACCCTGAAGGAGGCACCCCCATGCCGCGTCTGGAGATCCTCGTCGGCGCCGCGCTGATCCTCGTGAGCCTGATCTACCGCTTCACGTCCAGCGGCGCGGCCTCGTTCACGGTCTGGATCCCGGCGATCCTGGGCGGACTGATCGCGGCGCTGGGCTGGTGGGCGGGCCAGGGGGGCGGCACGCTCGCGCTGGGCGGGGTGCGCGTGGTGGCCGTCGTGGGCGCCGCCGCCTGCGTCTTCCGGCTGGTGAAGGGCGGCTTCCACCTCGCGGCGCCCGGCCAGCAGGCGCAGGCGATCACGGCCGTGCTCTGCCTCTACGTGCTGGTGCGCTCCTGGCGGGCGTAGGAGCCGGCGCGCAGGCGGACGACCCGACGGCCGGGAGAGGGCGGAACGAAGGGCCGGGCGGGGAGAAGGGTGCGACTCCGTGTCTGACACCGCCCGGGGTCAGAAGCGCAGCGAGAGCAGCAGCTGGAAGACGTCGGAGCCGCCGAAGTCGTGCTCCAGCTCGGGTAAGGTGCCCTGACGCCAGGAGGCGTCCAGGCTGCCCCAGCGCGCGAACGGCAGCCCCAGGCCCACGACCGTGCCCAGGTTGCCCTCGCGATCCAGCGTGAGGCCGGCGCGCACGAACAGGAAGGGCAGCACGCGCTGCTGCCCGCCGACGTGGAACCTCGCCACGTCGAGCCGGCCGCGGTCGTTCTCGAAGCGCGCGACCTGCACGTCGGCGGCGAGCAGGCTCAACGGGCTGTGCTGCCAGGAGACGCCCACGCGCCCGACCCCCTGCGTCTGCGTGTCGGAGCCGGCCACCGGCACGGGCCCCACCGGCGTCAGCGCCAGCGCCTCGAAGTCGAAGGGCGACCAGCCGTACTCGACCACCGCCCCCACCAGCCAGCAGGGGCGAGGCTCCAGCAGCACCCCGGCCCGCAGCCGGTAGGTGTCGGCCTCCGACCGGGCCACCTGGGTGCCGCCCAGACGCCTCGTGACCTCCGAGGAGGCCAGGTTGAACGTCAGGCCCCCGGCCCAACGCCCGAAGCGGCGGCCCCACTGCAGCTGGGCGGTGTCGGTCTCGTAGTCGAAGGTCAGCCCGCTCAGGTCGGCGGCCTCGTTGCTGCGCAGCTGGCTCAGGGCCAGGTGGAACGCCCCCAGGCGCGGGCTCTGCCACAGGCCGGTCTCGCCGAAGAGGTCGATGTCGGTGCCGGCGTCCAACGCGATGCGCGACGCGTACCCGGCGAGCACGAGCCGGCGACGCGTCTCCAGCGGCGTCCAGGCCCCCGAGGCCGGGTTCACGGCCGGCGACCAGGGGTTGGCCGCCGAGGCGCCGCCGAACGCGGAGACCTCGGTGAAGCCCAGGAAGGCCGAGGCGAGCCTCAGGGAGAGGTCGTCGTCCTCGTAGCCCGTCTCCGCCGCCGCGGAGCAGGGCAGGCCGCCCAGCACGCCCGCCAGCGCCGCGGCGCGCAGGACCGCCCGGAGCCTCCCGCGCAGCGCCGAGGGCGCCGAAGCGCCAGGGCTCTTCGAACGCATGCCGCCTCCTTCCGCGAGGGGACGAGAGCAGTATGCGCGATGGGCCGCGCGGCCGCCAGCGATCGCGTGCAACTCAGCGGTTGCGGAACAGGCGCCGCGCCAGCGCGATCTGGCCCGCGTGCCAAACGTCGTGGCGCACGGCCATGGCCACCAGCTCGGCCACCGACATGCCGTTGCCCGCCCGTCCGGGCAGATCCCGGTCGCCCAGCGAGGCCAGCGCCTCGCGCTCGCGGGC
This sequence comes from uncultured Planctomycetales bacterium, assembly GCA_964588235.1. GTDB lineage: Bacteria > Planctomycetota > PLA2 > PLA2 > JAEUHO01 > CAZPOZ01. Next base: position 4,774 of record CAZPOZ010000164.1, on the reverse strand, counting down.
GTGCGCGTGCCGCAACAGGACGACGTCGTCGTCGTACGAGCTGCCGGCGCGCCGCGTGGGCGGCGGCGGACGGCCGGGGCGGTCGCGCTGGGTCACGAGGTCGGTGTAGTGGAGCTTGCAGTGGCCCACGTGCGCCACGTGCCAGTGGATGGTCCCCGGCAGCGGCCAGCCCGCCTCCGGCTCCGCGTCGCGGTAGGCCGGCGACTGCCAGGTGGCCTCCTCGGGATGCACGCCGTCCAGCGCCGCCGTGAGCGACTCCCAGCGGTGAGCCCAGGCGTGATCGAACGAGAGGAGGAGGGCGTCGAGGGCGCGCATGGGAGGACGGGAGGGTGCCCCTGTCCTACCCGACGCCGGGGGGCCGGGGGGCGCCACGGCCCCCCGCCGGCCCCCCCGCGTGCTCCGCCACGAGCGCGGCCAGGGCCTCGATCGCGGGGGGGGAGGCGTTCGGGCAGGGGACCAGCGCGTAGTCCTCGCCCCCGGCCTCGAGGAAGCGGTGCCGGTTCTCGCGCCCGAGCTCGTCCAGCGTCTCCAGGCAGTCGGCCACGAAGGAGGCCGGCAAGACCGTCACCCGCCGAACCCCCTGCGCGGGCAGCGCCCGCAACAGCTCGTCGGCGTAGGGCTCGAGCCAGGGCTCCCGGCCGAAGCGCGATTGGAACGCCACGCGCCAGGCGTCGGCGGAGAGCCCCAGCGCGCCCGCCAGCGCGGCCGCGGTCGCCCGGCACTCGCCCAGGTACGGATCGCCCTGCTCCACGTAGCGCAGCGGCACGCCGTGGAACGAGATCAGCAGCGGGGCCTCGGGCGCGAAGGAGCGCCCCGTGGCCCGCACCTGGGCCGCCCAGGCCGCGATCCAGGCCGGATCGTCGGCGAACCCGCGCACGAAGCGCAGCTCGGGCAGGTCCCGCCGCCCGCGCACCCAGGCCGCCACGGCGTCGAACACCGAGGCCGTCGTGGAGCAGGAGACCTGCGGGAACAGCGGCAGCACCACGACGCGGCGGCAGCCGGCCGCCCACAGGCGGTCGAGGGCCCCCGCGAGGCGCGGCTCTCCGTAGCGCATGCCCAGCTCGACGCGGAACCCGTCGCCGAGGCGCCGCGCGACGCCGTCGGCCAACGCGCGCGAGCCGGTCAGCAGCGACGAGCCCTGCGCCGTCCACACGCGGCGGTAGAGCGCGGCCGAGCGTCGCGGGCGCACGCGCAGGACGACCCCGTGGAGCAGCGGCTTCCACCACCAGCGCGGCAGGTCCACGACGCGGCGGTCGGAGAGGAACTCGGCGAGGTAGCGGCGCACGGCCGACGGCGTGGGCGCCGCCGGCGTGCCCAGGTTCACCAGCAGCGCGCCGACGGGGCCCGGGGAAGGCATGCGGCGACGGTACCCGGAGCGCTATCCTGCGCGTCGTTCCTGGGGCCTGAAGGCGCCCCGCACGCCGGGAGGACGCCCATGCCCGCACCGACCCCCGCCGGGGAGGCCGCCCGCGCCACCGACCGGCTCGCCGCCGAGGTCTGGGAGTGGTCGCTCGACGAGTCGCCCATCTCGGCCACCTACCTGGGCGACCCGCGCGGCCACGGACGGCTCGACGAGCGCGGCCCGGCGGCGCGGGCGCGGCGCCTGAAGGCCGTCGAGGCGTTCCAGGCGAGGCTGGCCGCCCTGCCGGCGCTGCCCGCCGACGACCCCGCCGGCCTGACCCAGCGCGTGCTCCGGCTGCAGCTCTCCGAGCACCGCGAGGAGCACGTCCACCGCCTCTGGGAGCAGGACGTGGACCAGCTCTTCGGCCTGCACCTGACCTTGGCCAACCTGATGGCCATGCAGCCGGTGCAGTCGCCCAAGGACGTGGACGCGGTGGTCGGCCGCCTGGGGGAGGCGCCGCGGGCCTTCGCCGAGTGGCAGGCCGACCTGGCCGACGGGCTGGCCGCCGGCCGCACGCCGCCGAGCGTGTCCGTGGACCGGGTCGTGAAGCAGCTGGCGGGGCTCGGGGCCGCCGCGCCGGCCTCCTCGCCCTACGCCGCCGCCGCGGGCCGCCTGCCCACCGCCTGGAGCGAGGCCGACCGGGCGCGCGCCACCCGACGCATCCACGAGGCGGTCGAGCGCAGCGCGCTGCCCGCGGTGCGCGCGCTCCACGGGTTCCTGCGCGACCGGGTGCGTCCGGCGGCGCGCTCCACGCCGGGGCTGTCGTCCATCCCGGGCGGGGCGGAGGCCTACGCCTGGCGCGTGCGCACCCAGACGACCACCGACCTGACCCCCGAGCGCATCCACCAGATCGGGCTCGAGGAGCTCGAGCGCAACCGCGAGGAGCTGCGCGCGATCGCCCGCGACGAGGGGCACCGGGGCGAGCTGCGCCCCTTCCTGGAGTCGATCGCCCGCGACGAACGCCTGCGGCTGCCCAGCGCCGAGGCGATCCTGCAGCGCTACCGCGCGATCTGCGCCCGCATGGACGCCTGCCTGCCCTCGTTGTTCGGGCGTCTGCCCCGCACGGGCTACGAGATCCGCGCCATCGAGCCCTGGCGCGAGGCCGACGCGCCGGCGGCCTTCTACCAGCCGCCGCCCACGGACGGCTCTCGCGGCGGGATCTTCTACGCCAACACGCGCGACCCGCGCTCGTGGCCCTCGTACGAGTTCGAGGCGCTGTGCTACCACGAGGCCGTCCCCGGCCACCACCTGCAGATCGCGCTCGCGCAGGAGACGCCCGGGCTGCCGGCGATCCGGCGGCACGGGGGGTTCAACGCCTACGTGGAGGGCTGGGCGCACTACACCGAGCGCCTGGCCGACGAGATCGGGCTGTACGGCACGCCCTACGACCGCGTGGGCATGATCACGGGGCAGGCCTGGCGCGCGGCGCGGCTGGTCGTGGACACGGGGCTGCACGCGCTGGGCTGGCCGCGCGAGCGCGCCGTGGACCTGCTCGACTCGGTGCGCGTCGGCGCGCGCGCCGACGTGGAGAACGAGATCGACCGCTACATCGTCTGGCCGGGGCAGGCGCTGGCCTACAAGATCGGCTCGCGCACGATCCTCGACCTGAGGGCGCGCACGCGGGCGCGCCTGGGCGCGCGCTTCTCGCTGGCCGGGTTCCACGACGAGGTGCTGCGCCACGGGGCGCTGCCCCTCGCGCTGCTCGGCGAGGTGCTCGACCGCTGGAGCGGAGCGCCGGGCGCCTGACGACCCGGGTGTAGAGTCGCGCCCCGTGAGCCCGCCCGATCCCAGCGTCCCGCTCGCCCCCGAGGAGCTCGCCGCGGGGCTCGAGGTCGCCTCCCGGCTCCGCGTGGCCGTGTTCGTCGTGGCCTACGAGGCCGAGAGCCACATCGAGCGGACCCTGGAGCGCATCCCGGCCGCGCTGCGCGCGCGCCTGGCCGAGATCTTCGTGATCGACGACAGCAGCGGCGACGCGACCGTGGAGGTGGCGCGGCGGCTCACGGCCCGCATGCCGAACCTGCGCGTGTACCGCACCCCCTTCAACCAGGGCTACGGCGGCAACCAGAAGATCGGCTACCGCTACGCCATCGAGCGCGGGTTCGACGTGGTGGTGCTGCTCCACGGCGACGGTCAGTACGCCCCCGAGGTGATGCCGCGCCTGCTGGCGCCGTTCGCCGACCCCTCCGTGGCCGCCGTCTTCGGCTCGCGGATGATGGTCCCGGGCGCGGCCCGGGCCGGCCGCATGCCGTTCTACAAGCGCGTGGGCAACCGCGTGCTGACCTGGATCGAGAACCGGCTGCTGGGCACGAGCCTGTCGGAGTTCCACTCGGGCTACCGGGCCTACCGCGTGGGCACGTTGGCCACGCTGCCCTTCCAGCACGCCGCCAACGGCTTCCACTTCGACACGCAGATCATCGTGCAGCACCGGCTCAAGGGGCTGCGGATCGTCGAGGTGCCGATCCCGACCTACTACGGCGACGAGATCTGCCGCGTGAACGGGATCCCCTACGCCGTCTCCTGCGTGACCACGATCCTCCGGGCCCGGGCCAACCGCGTCGGGCTGGTCTACCACCCGATGTACGACCTGGACGACCGCGGCTACGTCACGAAGGAGGCCCCGACCTCGCTGCACGCCCACGTGCTGGCCATGCCCATCGGGAAGGACGAGCGCGTGGTGGACCTGGGCGCCGGCGACGGCCGGCTCACGCGCTCGCTGAAGGAACGCGGGCACACGGTGCTGGCGGTCGACCAGCGCCCGCCCTCGGGCCTGCCCCCGGGCGAGGCCCTGGTGACCGACCTGGATCGCCCCTTCGGCGAGGCGGTGCGGGCGCGCCTGGGCGGCCCGGCCGACCGCCTGCTCGCCCTGGACGTGATCGAGCACCTGGCCGAGCCCGAGCGCGGCCTGGCCGAGATCCACCGCGCGCTGCGCCCCGGCGGCCGGCTCGACGCGAGCACCGGCAACGTGGCCTACCTCGTGCCGCGCCTGATGCTGCTGCTGGGCCAGTTCAACTACGGCAAGCGCGGCATCCTGGACCTGACCCACAAGCGGCTGTTCACCATCCGCTCCTTCCGCCGCACGCTGGAGGGGGCCGGCTTCCGGGTGGGCCGGGTGCGCGGCTTCGGCCCGCCCATCGCCGACCTGGTGGGCCGCAGCGCCTTCTGGCGCCTCGTGGACCGCGTCGCCGCCTGGCTGGCGCGCCTGTGGCCTTCGCTGTTCGCCTTCCAGTTCCTGGTCGAGGCCACGCGCCTGGACACGGTGGACGACCTGATGGCGCGCACGGTCGTGCCCTCGCCGCCGGGCGGCGGAGCCTGAACGTCAACGCCACCAAGACAGGCGATGCGAGGCACGTGCGGCGCGCTGGAGCCGGGCGC
>CAZPOZ010000163.1:0-6713 GCA_964588235.1 uncultured Planctomycetales bacterium | reverse complement strand
AGCAGCGGGGGCGGGAGGACCAGGTGGGCGATCAGGGCAATGCGCAGCGGGAGCCGGACCATGGGGGCTCCGGTGGCGGACCGTGCGCGCGAGCATAGCCCCCCTGCCGGGCCCGGCGCCGCGGAAGCCAAGGCGCAGAAGGGAGGGCGAGGGCCTGGCCGCGCCCTCAGGCGGCGCGGGCCGCGCAGGGGCCGGGGCCCGCTTTCCGGGTAGGGTCGCAGGATGCACCTCGCCACCGGCCTCACCCCCCTGGACCTCGGCGTGCTCGGCCTGTGCGGCCTGTTCGCCCTGCGCGGAGCGCTCAAGGGCTTCGCCTGGCAGGCCGTGCGCCTGGTGGCGCTCTTCGGCGCGCTGTGGGGCGCGGGCGCCTGGTACGGCTGGCTGGCCGAGCGGCTGCGGTCCTGGATGTCGTTCCTGCCGGAGAAGGCCGTGCCCTTCGTGGCCTGGGGCGCGGTGTTCCTCGGGCTGCTGCTGCTGGGGACCTACGTCGCCCACATGGCCCGGGGGCTGATCCGCAGCGCCGAGCTCTCGGGGCTGGACCGGCTCGCCGGGCTGGCCCTGGGCGCCGCCGCCGGCCTGGGGCTGGCCACGCTGCTGCTGCTCGTGGGGGCCGCGGGCCTCAACGCCTTCGGTCAGCGTCAGGTGCTCGACGACGCGCTCGTCGGCTCGGTCACGCCGCCCTACCTGGGCAAGGCCTCCGAGTTCCTCGAGCCGCTGCTGCCCGAGGGCGTGCGCGAGCTGTGGAACGACCTCCGTCGCGAGGTCCCGCGGTAGGGGCCGGAGGGGGCTGCGCCGACGCCCCCGGGCGGCCGGCCTCGGTATGCTCTCCCGGACGCAGCCCCCGGCGCGCGAGCGCCCCGCTGCCCCGGAGCCGTCCATGGCCATCCTCCTCTCGGTCATCGAGTCCACCGACCAGCAGCCGGGCGACCTCGCCGTGCGCATCCCCGACACCGGCTCGGCCGAGACCACCTTCGGCAGCCAGCTCGTGGTGCGCGACTTCCAGCGGGCGATCTTCCGCAAGGACGGCAAGGGCACCGACCTCTTCGAGCCCGGCCGGCACACGCTCAGCACCAAGAACCTGCCGATCCTGACGAAGATCCTCTCGCTGCCGTTCGGCTTCAAGAGCCCGTTCCGCTGCGAGGTCGTCTTCGTCAGCCTGCGCACCCTGCCCGACCTGAAGTGGGGCACGCGCGAGCCCGTCGCCTTCCGCGACGCCGAGCTGGGCCTGGTGCGCCTGCGCGCCTTCGGCACCTACGGCCTGCGCGTGATCGAGCCCCTGGCCTTCGCCAACACCCTCGTCGCCAACGAGAGCCGCTACACGGCGCAGCACGCCGAGGAGTACCTCAAGAGCACGATCGTCCAGGCGCTGAACGACTGGCTCGGGACCCACCTGAAGTCGATCCTCGACCTGCCCAGCCAGTACGACGAGGTCTCGGCGGCGCTCGGCGAGCGGCTCGACGCCGACGTCAAGCGCTTCGGCCTGTCGATCGAGAACTTCCGCGTGAACGCGATCACGCCCCCCGAGGCGGTGCAGCAGGCGATCGACGAACGCTCGCGCATCGGGGCCCTGGGCAACCTGGACGCCTACACGCGCGTGAAGGCCGCCGAGGCCCTGGGCGAGGCGGCGCGCAACCCGTCGGGGGGGGCCGCGGGCGCGGGGGTGGGGCTGGGCGCCGGCATCGGGCTGGGCAACGTGCTGGCCGAGAGCCTGCGCCAGGCGCAGGCCGGCGGCTCCCCCCAGGGTGGGGCTCCCGCGGCCGCGGGTGGCGCGGCCGCGCCCTCCACGGCCGACCAGCTGCGGCAGCTCTCCGCCCTCCACAAGGAGGGGCTGCTGACCGACGCCGAGTTCCAGGCCAAGCGCGCCGAGCTGATCAAGCGCCTCTGATCGAGCGCCCCGCTGGGGCGCACTGCTGGGGGGCGCACTGCTGAGGGGGCGCACTGCTGAGGGGGCGCACCGCGGAAGGGGTAGGGGCGCGGCCGGGGCGCCCGCGGGCGGCGGCTCGCCCGGGGTCAGTCTTCGTCGAGGGTCTGAAAGCCCTCGGCGCGCGCCAGGCGGGGCCGCGGGGAGGGCGGCGGCTCCACGGGGTCGCCTGCCCCGGGACGAGGCGGGGGCTCGGTGGGGAGCAGGTCGTCGGGGAGGGAGAAGGCCCGGGGCGCCTCCCCGACCGTCGTGGGCGGCGGCGCCGGGACGCCGCTCGTGTACTCGGCCTCGCTCCACGCCAGCACGAGGGCCCGACGCGCCGCCGCGACCGGCCCGCCGGCCGGGCCGGCGGCCTCCTCGGCGCACAGGGCCTCGACGAGCACCGCGTCGTAGAGCAGGCGGCCGTCCACCCGCAGCGCCGGTAGCGTGCCTTCCGCCTCGAGCCGCTCCAGGCGGGCAGCGTCGCAGTGGAGCCGGCGCGCGGCCTCCGCCGCCGGGAGCAGGCGTTCGGCGGGGAGCCGGCTGAGCGGCCGCTCGACGCGCCGGGCGGCGCGGCTGGGCGGGGCCAGCCGCGTCAGCCAGTACGTCCGCAGCGACTCGGCGTCGGCGGGCTGCACGCCCGCCTCGGCATCGACCCAGGCCTGGGGCAGCACCCAGCCGTCGCCCAGGCGGGCGGCCGGGATGCGCCGGGCCCGGGCTTCGCGCTCGAGCCGGGCAGGGTCGGCCCAGAGCAGGCGCCCGGCCTCGGGAAGATCGTAGAAGGGGGCCGCGTCCACGGTTCGCATGCGCGTGGCGTAGTCTAGGCGGGCGGTCCGCCGCGGCGCCGCCCCCCAGGAGTGCCCATGCCCCGCCCGCCCCTGCTGCCGGCCTTCGCCGGCCCCCTGACGGCCGCGCTCCTCGGGGTCTGCCTGAGCGGCTGCGCCTCCGGCCCCCGCTACGAGCCCAAGGGCCCCTGCGCGCCCACCTGCGCGGGCCGGACCGGGGGGGACTACGCCTCCTACGAGGCGGGGCGCGCCGCGTTCACCCGGGCGACCGCGGACGGGTCGTTCACGGCCACCCTCGAGGACGTGGCCTGGCTGCGGCACGAGGGCGACGAGGAGTCGCTGCTCACGAAGCACCGGGCCTACTTCCAGCAGGGGTACACGACCTTCGAGGTCCTGCTGCGGACGAAGGACTTCACCCAGCCCACGGCCGAGACCTTCGTCCTGCAGGACTCCAAGGGGACGCGCCTGCAGGGACGCCCGGTCACCTACCAGGGCGCGATGGGCCTGGAGCAGGAGAAGTACGCCTCGCGCTTCAGCGTCTCCTTCCGTCACGCCATCACGGCCGACCTCGAGTGGCTGCGTCTCACGCGCACCGCCGACGGCGGCACGCTGGAGTGGACCTTCGGGGGCGCGGGGGCGGCCTCGGGGGGCGGGCAGGTGGTGCCGGCCGGGCGGGTCGTGAAGGGGCAGCCGTACGAGCCCGGAGCGGCGCCCGCGCCGGTGAACGCGCCGCCGACGGCGGGGCCGGTCCCCGCGCCCGAGGGCCTGCGCACCCTGGGCCCGTCCTACGCGAACCTGCCGGCCTCCAGCGGCACGGGCAGGCCCGTGAACCTGCTGAACCACCCCGAGGCGTGGCCTGCGCCGGCCGCCCCCTCCCACGGGCTGTCGCCGGCCGTGCCCGCGGCCCCGGCGGTGGAGGTGCCCGCGGCGCCGCGGGTGGGGGTGCCCCCGGCTCCGGCGGTGGAGGCGCCCGCAGCCCCTGCCGCCTCGCCCCCCCCCGCGGCGGCCTTGCCGCCCCCGCAGGTGAGGCCCGTCCAGGCCCGGTGAGCCGGACCGCCGTCGGCCGGGCCGCCTGCCGCCGGGAACCCCGACGCCGGGAACCCTGCGGCCCGGCAGCGTGCGTGCCCGGCAAGCCGACCCCCTTCCTCGCCAGGGACCGCCTTGGTAGAGGTGGGGACCGCATGACGCTGCCTGGAGCCACGCCCTGAGCCGTCCGGCGCGACCGCTGCCCGAGGGCCTGCTGGGCGTGGAGTGGGTCCACGCGCACGAGGAGGACACCGCCGCCGAGCGCGTGTTCCGTCCGTTGGGGCATCCCTTCCCGCCCTCGTTGGCCCGCGTGGCCTTCGCGTTGCGCCACGACGGCACGCTCGTCGAGCGCGGGCCCGGTCCGCGCAACGCCCGGGGCGAGGGCCGCTGGCGGCTCGAGGCCGACGGCTCGCTGGCCCTGGAGCCCTCCGGCGCCGCCGCCGTGGTCGCCGCGGGCCGGCTGCGCGTGCTGCGCGAGGAGCCCGACCGGCTCGTGCTCGGGCGCTGATCGGGTTCGTCCGGCGCCGGGCAGCGGGCGGCCCGGGCCCTACGACGTGCGGCGCAGGGTCCCCCGGGCCACGCGGTCGAGCACCTCGAGGAGCGGCCCCGAGGCGGCCACCGGCGCGATGCCCACCGCCTTGAGCAGCGTCGCCGCCCGCGGAGGGATGCGCGTGGCCACCACGCTGCGGCAGCCGACCACGGCCTCGAGGAAGTCCTGCGCGTGGCCCACGCCGTCGTGGCGGCGCCGCGGATCGGCCGGCAGCGCCCGCGCGCCCACGGGGCGCACCTCATGGGCGGTGACGGCGTAGACCCGGAGCGCCGGCGCGTGCGTCAGCGGGAGATCCACCAGCTGGCCGTCCTCGGTGGCCACGGCGACCAGCTGCGTCCGCCGGGGCGGCAGCACGCGGCCGCCCTCCTCGGGCTCCGCCGGGTCGGCCAGCAGGTGGCGCAGGTCCTCGGCGTCCAGCGCGTCGAGCGCGACGGGGCGCACCCGCTCCGGCGAGAGCCAGGCGAGCGCGCCGGGCCGGCGGCCGAGCACCTCGCCCGTGGCCTCCTCGCGCGCCTCCTCCAGCCGGCGCGCAGCCAGGGCGCGGGCCTCGGCCAGCTCCCCCGGCGTGGGGCGGGCCGCGCGGGCGAGCGCAGAGCCGGGCACCCGCCGGGGCGCGACGACCTCGAAGGCCTCCGCCCCGGCGCGCGCGGCCGCGCCGGCCAGCTCCTCCACCTCCGCGCCGTTGAGGGTGGGGTAGAGGGTCAGGCGCGCCGAGGCCGCCAGGCCGAAGCGACGGGCCACGTGCAGCGCCCTGAGCGGCTCCTCCAGCAGCAGGCGCGCGGCCTCGGCGCGCTCGAGCACCTCGCCGCGGTGGAACGCGCCGTCCACGAGCCGGCGGGCGGCGCGCAGCCGCAGCGTGTCCAGCCGCACGCGCACGTAGGCGAGCCCGAACGAGACCAGCTCCTCGGCGTACTCGTCCAGCAGGGGGCCGTCGATGCTCAGGCCCGTGAGCACCTCCGGGTGGTGCTCGTGGAGCAGCGCGAGCGCGCGCAGCACCGTCTCGGCGCTGGCCAGGGGGTCGCCCGGACCCTCGATCTCGACGGCCAGCGGCCCCCGCAGGGAGCGGCGCGCGCTGGCCACGTAGCGCATCACGTCGGCCACGTCGAGCGCGCGCACGCCGGCGTCGAAGGAGCCGTCGCGGCGCAGGAACAGGGGCCGCCCGGCGGCCGGGAGGGTGAGGCGGTGCACGCTCAGGGCCAGCGGACGGCGGGGCCCGCCGCCGCCCCGTGCGGCCTCCCCGGCTGCAGCGTCGGACTCGTCGTCGGGCCCGCTCACGGCCTCAGCGGCGCTCCGGCGGCACGGGGCCGGGCGCGGGAGCGGGAGGGGGCGCGGGGGCGGGCGGGAGCGCGAGCGCCCCCTTGCGCGCGTACCAGCGCGCGTCGCGCAGCACGGGCGCGGGGCCGCCTCCCGCCAGGGCCAGCTTCTCGAGCGGCTCGCTCACCCCGCTGATCGTCGCCTCGCCCAGCACGAGCGCCAGGTGCAGCTCGGCGCGCTGGAAGGGCACACGCACCCAGAAGGCGACGCCGGCGGGGCCGTCGGCCGTGGCGCCGGCCGGGAGGTCGACGGGCTCGGCGCCCTGCGGCGGGAACGCCAGGGGGAACACGCCGCCCGCCAGGCTCGGCATGCGCGGGGCGTCCGTGACGGGGCCGGCCCGGCTCACGACGAGCGCGAAGCGCTCCTGCAGCCGCTCGCGCACCGCGTCGCGGTCGGTGGTGGGGGCCAGCCAGGCGTCCAGCAGCGCGTCGCGCTCGGCCTCGGGCCGCTCGGCCCGCAGCGCGGCCACCACCCCCCCGGCCAGCCGCTCGACGTGCCGGTGGGCCGCGGAGGTCTGCAGCCACCCGGCGGCGCCCGAGCCGGCGGCGATCACCGTCGCCCAGCCGGCCAGGGCCCGGCCGCGGAACCGGCTCCCGTCCACGCGCAGCAGGCCCAGCACGCCCAGGACGAAGGGCAGGACGGCGGCCACCCACAGGCTCAGGACCGCGAGCACCGCGAGCACGAGCGCCAGCACGAAGGCCGAGAGGCACAGCCCCGACATCGGGCGCCAGGCCTCGGGCGGGGCGCGGTGGGCGTAGCCCGGGGGCGGATCGGAGGCGGGGGGCGTCGTGGGCACGCCGTGGTTCTACCGGGGAGGGGCGGGCCGGCGCCCCAATCGCCCGGCGCGGCCCTTCGCCGACACGGCCCCGCGGCGGTCGTGGGCCCGTCTCCGCGCGCCCAGAGCGGGCGACGCGCTGGGCTCAAGGGCGCTCCGGCCCGCATCGGCCCGTTGCGTAGGCCGGCGCGTGCCAGCGCCGCCGCAAGCGGCGGGGGCGGCCTCGCCGCTGCGGGCCTTCGACGGCGCCCCGCTTGCGGGCATGGCCACCAAGGTAGGGGTAGGGCCCTTCGGAGGGCGAGACCTCTCTTGCGGAAGGGCCTATGGATGGCCTCTGCAGGCCGTGCCCAAGCAACCGGCGCG
>CAZPOZ010000162.1:0-6749 GCA_964588235.1 uncultured Planctomycetales bacterium | reverse complement strand
GGCAGCGCGAAGGCGGCCGTCTTGCCGGTGCCGGTCTGGGCGATGCCCAGCAGGTCGCGGCCCTCCAGCGCGGGCGGCAGCGCCTGCTGCTGGATGGGCGTGGGCTCGGTGTACCCCTCTTCGGCCAGGGCGCGCTGAAGAGGCTCGATCAAGGGCAGGTCGGAGAATCGCATGCGAAGGGGCGACCGTAGCACGCCGCCCCCCAAGAACGCCGCCTTCCCCGGCCGTCGCCCCGGAACCTCCCCCGCGCCCGTGCTCCCGGGGGGCCGAGCAGGCTCGGCCCTACTCGCGGGGGGCGAGGAGGCCCACCCCGACGAGGACGAACGACCCGACCCAGAGGTAGTAGCCCGCCAGGAGCATCGAGCGGAAGGGGCCGTCGGTCAGGTAGAGCCAGGAGAGGTTCAGCGCCGCGCAGCCGAGCAGCAGCAGGCCGAGCCCGCCGGCCCTGCCCTTGAGCGACAGCAGCCCGAAGAGGGAGAGCAGCATGGCCACGTTCGTGAGGCTGGTGGCGCCGCAGACCTTGGCCTTCCACGCCTCCGACCCGCCGCCCGACTTCTCGGTGAGCAGGTCCCAGGCGAAGCGGAACGCCTGCCACCCCGGGGGGCCCCCGCCGGCGTCGGCCCGTCCGCCGGTGAGCGCGCCGCTCATCGAGCGGAAGGCGTCCATCGTGTCCTGACCCTTCACGACGGGCACGAACCAGGAGATCGCGAAGAGCAGCAGGCCGAGCCAGGCCAGGTTGCGCCGCATGGATGCCTCCGGGACGGTCCCCTCGCTGCGCATGATCCCATGCCGGGCCGCCGCGTGCCGCCCCCCCCTGACCCACACCCCCGGCGCGCCCCTCCTCAGCGCGCGCCCAAGCGCACCGTGCGCTCGAGCAGCTCCTCGCCCTCGACCACGAGCGGCTCGTCCAGCACGCGCTCGCCCGAACGCGCCAGGGTCACCAGGAGCCGGTAGGCGCCCGGCCCGAGACCGGCCAGCTCCACGGGGTCGAGGGCCTCGACCGGGCCCACCGCCCGCCAGTGCCGGGGCGACTCGGCGTAGGCGGCCACGTGGATCCGCGGGGGCGGCTGCCCCGGCGCGGGCTCGACGCGCAGGCGCACCCGGGCGCCCGGGGACAGCGCGACGGCCCCGAGGTCCGTGCGCCCGGGCCCCAGCACCACCCCGGTGAGCCGGCGTGGGGCGAACGGGGGCACGTCGAACCACAGGTCGTAGGTGCCCGGCTCGAAGCCCCCGAAGCGCGCTCCCGTGGCGCCGAGCGTCAGCCCGCACGCCCGGCGGGCGCTCCCCGCCGACCCCGGCTCGAACAGCTGCACCGTGGCCGGGCGGTCCGGCACGCGGACCGCCGCAGGCTCGAACACGAGCGCCGCGCTCGCGCCCTCCACCAGCACGAGCTCGAGCGGCCCGGCCCCGGGAGCCTGGACCCGGCCCCGCCGCGGGTCGGGCTCCAGCTCCGGATGCCGCACGACGAGCGTGCGGGTGGCCCCCGGCGGCAGACGCAGGCGGAAGCGGCCGTCGGCATCCACGGGCAGGGGTCCCGCGGGCCCGGCCGGCGCCACCACCACCGCGCCCGGAGGCGGGGGCGGGCCCGGGGGAGCGGGCGCGGCGCCCTCGGGCAGCACCTGGCTCAGGCGGAGGTCGGCGCCCGCCGGGCCCAGGACGCGCCCCTCGAGCACGCGCACGCCGCCCAGGTCCAGGGTCAGCAGCGGCGCGGGCTCGAGGGCCTCCACCGCGACCTCGGGGCCCAAGGCTCCGCTCGCCCCATCGACCAGCCGGTGACGCCCGGGCGCGGCCGTCGAGAGCAGGAAGGTCGAGGCCGGCCCCGACCGGAGGAAGCCCGGCATCCACTCCACGACCCACTGGCCCCGCCCCTCGTCGAAGCGCTCCAGCCGCGGCTCGGCCACGCCGTCGGACGGCAGGACGATGCGCGCCCCCAGCTCCACGCGCCGCACGAACCGCACGCGCGCCTCGAACGGGCGGAGGTCGCCCTCCAGCGGGATCTCCAGCGAGACCGGGACCACGCCCGCGCCCCCGATCCGCAGGTGCGCGCTCGGCTGCCCGCGCTGGGACCGCACCCGGAGGCGGGCGCGGCCGGCGGCCGGGTCGGACTCGACCGGCTCGAGCGGGCCCCACGAGAAGAACACGGGATCGGCGGGCAGGCCCGGTCGGCCGTCGATCTCGCCCAGCACGAGCACGTCGCGCTCGGTCCCGATCGTCACCTCGATGGAGGCCGAACCCGCCTCCAGGTCCACCTCGGCGACGGGATCGCCGGGAACGTCCCCCGACGGCTGACCCGGCCGCAGCGCGTAGACGCGGTGACGCCGACCCCAGAAGCCCGTGAAGCGCGCCAGGCCGTCGGCGTCGGTGGCGCGGGCCGCGCCGGGCCCCTCGTCCAGGCCGCCCACCTGCACGCGCACCCCGGCCGCCGGCGCGCCCTCCCCGGTCCGCACGCGCACGTCCACGCTGCGGGGTCGGCGGAAGCTCGTGGGCTGGCCCTGCTCCCGGTTCGGCTGCCACAGCAGCCTGGCCAGCGCGCCGTCGGGCGTGCGAGCCTCCGCGTAGATGCCCTCGCGGAAGTAGCAGTCTGCCGTGAGCAGGCCGCCGCGTACCTCGCCCGCCGCCGTCCAGGCCCCGGCCGCGAGCAGGCTGCCGCTCGTGCTGCGCACGTCCACGGGGGTGCCGTCGGGGGGCACGGGCAGCTCACCGGGCTCGACCCGCCAGGAGCGCAGGCTGCGCCGGACCACGCGCACGACGTGCTCGCCCTCGCCCGGCCAGCCGCCCACGCGGAACGCATCGCCTCCCACCCAGTCCGGGTTGGGTGGCTGGGCGCCGGGCGCCAGGGCGACCACGACGAGGGCGGCCCGCGGGTCGAGCCCGAGCAGCCGGGTCCGGCCGGCGGCGGCCGTCGGCGCGGCCCGCGCGGCCGGACGGTAGGGCGCCAGCGCCCCCACGCCCGTCAGCGGCTGGAGATCCTCGAGCACCAGCACCTCGGCCCCGGCCACGGCCTGCTCGGTCCCCTGCTCCAGGACGCGGACCGCGAGGTCGCGCCCCTCGCCGACCTCCACGGAGATCTCGCCCGCCTCGTAGGGCAGCACGCACAGGGCCTGCCCCCGACCCAGGCCCGGCCCCGTGGCGGTCACGCGGTAGGTCCCCCGCGGCCACAAGCCGAGGTCCACCCGACCGGCGGCGTCGCCCGTCCGCTCCAGCAGCGGGAAGGCGAGGACGTCGGGCAGCGTCGCCAGGGCCACGCGGGCCGCCGGGACGGGCCCGCCGGCGTGCGTCACCCGCACCCGGATCGGGTGCGCGGAGGCCAGCACGATCGACAGGGGGCGGGCGGCGGCCGACGCCGGCGCGAGCCAGGCCTCCGCCAGGCCGGCGAGGGCGTCCTGCCGGGCCACCACGAGCAGACGTTCGCCCAGCGCGCCGGCGGGGCCCCCCGCCTCCAGGACGAAGCGGCCGTCCGCGCCGACCTCGGCCTGCGCCCCGCTCCCGTCCTCGCGCTCCACGGCCACCCGAGCCCCGGCGGCCGGCGCGCCGTCGGGCCGCCGGACGAACCCCACGAGCGTCACGCCCGACCGGGTCGGCGGCGCCGTCTCGGCGCGCGACGCGTCGGCGACGCCCGGCCCGCCCGCGGGCGCCTCGAGACGCGGCCCGGCGGGCCCCGAGGCGGACGGGCCGTGGGCCGGCGCCCGCGTCGGCGTGGGGCCTCCGGGGGCGCGGTCGGAGAGCAGCGCCCAGCCCGTCACGCCCAGCGCCAGCGCCGCGGCCGCGAGCATCCAGGTCTTCGTCGCCATGAGCACCCCTCCCACGCCGAGCGCGGTCCCCGCCGAGGCGCCGAGCGGCCCGCTGCGGAGGAACCCGTGGAGCGCGCGCCTGAGCCCCCCGGGCCCGCCCTCGAAGCCCGCGCCCAAGCGCACGCGCAGCGCCGCGAGGCCGCGCCGCAGCCGCGTCCGGACGGTCTCCAGCGGGGCGCCGAGCCGGGCCGCGATGGCCGCAGGCTCGAGCCCCTCCTGGTAGCGCAGGAGCAACGCATCGCGCATCGGGGCGGCCAGGGCGAGGACCTCCTCGAGCACGCGGCGCTGGAGGTCGGCCGTGGCGGCCAGCGCGGCCGTGTCGGGGAGCGGCTCGGGTCGGGCCGCCGCCTGCTCGCGCCGCCGGCGGCGCGCGGCGGCGCGCCGGACGCGGGAGAGGCGCCGGCGCAGCACCGTGGCCAGCCAGCCCCGCGGCGAGGCCGCGGTGGCCGGCGGGCGCTGAAGCGCGGCCACCCAGGCGTCCTGCGCGAGGTCGTCGGCGCCGGCCGGGTCGCGCAGCAGGGCGCCGGCCAGCCGCCGCAGCCAGCCCTGCTCGGCCAGCAGCCGCGCGAGGCGCTCGTCGCGGGGGTCGGAGGGGGGCGGTACGGACGCGCTCATCGCCTGCTCAGGATGCCCGCCCGCGGGCGAGCGGGTTCCGCCGTCGCGCTACGGGGGGACCCGCGTGGCGAGGCGCCGCGCGTCCTCGGCCAGCGCGCGCCCGGAGGTCGTCCCCGCCGCCTCCAGCGCCTCGGCCAACGCCTGGTAGAAGCCCGGCGAGGGCAGGTCGCGCCCGGCGCGCAGCTCGTCGGCGCGCCGCGCGAGGTGCGGAGCCCCGCGCGCGCCCGTCCGCAGGGGGTCGGCCTCCTCGCCCACGAGCCAGGCCCAGAGGGCGGCCTCGGCCGAGGCGTTCTCGTCGGGCAGGCCGCCGGGCGCGCGCGCCAGGGCCAGGAGCTCGCGGGCGCGGGCACCGTCCCCGGCCAGCGCGGCCACCTGCGCGCCCAGCAGCAGGGCCGGGCCCGGCGCAGCGCCGCTGCGCTCGCGCGCCCGCTCCACCTGGTCGAGGGCCAGGGCCAGGAGCCGCGCCCGCTCCGGCCCGCCCGCCGGGGCCACCAGGGCCTGCATCAGGAGGCAGCGGGCGTAGGCGCCGTGGAAGGCCGCGTTGAGCGCGAGGTCGCGCCCGACCACGTCGCCCAGCAGGCCCGCCGCCTCGGCCACGCGGCCCTGCGCCACGCGCAGCGCCGCCAGCCGGATCACGACCTCGTTGCGCTCGCTGTCCCCGGCCGCGCGGGCGAGCGCGGCCTCGAGGTCCGCACGGGCCTCGTTCAGGCGCTGCTCCTGCTCCGCGGGGTCCCAGCGGGCGCGCAGCAGCGCGGTCTGGCCCCGGTAGGCCAGGATCACGGCCGAGCGCGGCGCCAGGCGCAGCGCCTCGTCGTAGGCGCGCTGCGCCCGCTCGAGGCGCTCGAGCCCGGCGGCGCGCCGGCCCTCGGCGAGCTCCCCCAGCCCCAGGCGCTGATGGCAGAAGGCCAGGTCGGAGAGCACCCCGGCGTCGGGCGCCACGTCGCGCAGGGCCTCGTAGAAGGGCAGCGCGGCCTCCAGGTCGCCGGCCATGCGCAGCGTCTGCGCCTGCTCGCGCAGCGTGTCGGGCTCGCCGGGCATCAGGCGCGCGAGCTCCTGGGCGTCGGCCACCAGCCCTTCGGCGTCGCCCGCGTGCACGCGCGCGCGGATCGTCTCGCGCACCAGCGCGGCCTCGACCAGGGCCTGCCCCCGGTGGCCGGGCGCGGCGCGCTGCCGGCGGCGGGCCTCGAGCAGCGCCTCCACGCCGGCCCGCGACAGGGTGAGCGCTTCGGCCGGGCGCCCGGCCAGGCGATGGCGGCCGGCCCGAGCGAGCAGCACGCGGGCCAGCTCGTCGGGGCCCGCGTGCCAGGCCGCGTCGGCGGCGGCGGCGGCGCGCGCGGCCGTCGCGGCGGCGGCGAGGCGCGCCTCGGCGTCGGAGGGGCCGGCCTCCGCGCGCGTGCGCTCGAGCCGGCTGCGGGCCAGCGGCACGGCCGCGTCGTCGGGCGCCAGCGCCTCCAGCGCCGCCACGTCGGCCTCGGCCAGCTCGAAGCGGTCTTCGCGGCGGGCCTGGAACCAGGGCGCGTGGGCGGGGTCGAGCAGCAGCGCCAGCCGGGAGAGCCGGGCGTCCTGGCTGGCACGGTCCCGCGTGAGCGCGGCCAGGAAGGCGGCGAGCGCGGCCCCCGGGTCGTGTTTCACCCGATGCAGGAAGCGGCCGCGGGCGACGGCCACGCGCGCGTCGCCGGGGAGCGCGCGCTCCGCGGCCAGCAGGTCGCTCTCGGCGGCGGGATCGCCCGCGGCGATGCGGGCTTGCGCGAGCGCGAGGCGCAGGTCGCCGCCCACCGGGCCCTGGGCGAGCAGCGCCTCGAAGGCCTGGATGGCCTCCGAAGGACGGCCCTGCTCCAGGGCTTCGAGCCCGCGCGCCCGCAGCCGGGCGCCCTCGGCGGCTCCGCCGCCCCCGCGCCACGGGCCCCAGGAGGCCGGCAGCACGAAGGCCCAGAGGCCCACGGCCAGCAGGAGGGCCAGCAGGAGCGCACCGGCCACGACGCGGCGCGCCGGGCGCGCGCGGCCGGCGGCCCGCGCGCGCGCGGCGGCGGGCGGGCGCCGCGCCGAGCCGACGCCCGCGGGATCGTGCAGCGCCGCGGCGAAGGCCTCGGCGTCGGGGAAGCGCTGGTCGCGCTCGCGGGCCAGGGCGCGGGCGAGCACCGGGGCCAACGGCCCCCCGGCCGGGGGCCCGCCGGCGGGGACCTCGAACAGGCGCTCCACCTCGAGCAGGCGCGTGATGACGCTGGCCAGCGTGCCGCCGCCGAAGGGGTGGCGGCCCTCCACCATCTCGTAGAGCATCACGCCCAGGGCGTAGAGGTCGCTGCGGCCGTCCAGATCCTGGCCCAGGGCCTGCTCGGGCGACAT
>CAZPOZ010000161.1:0-6885 GCA_964588235.1 uncultured Planctomycetales bacterium | reverse complement strand
GTGCCCGTCGCCCGGCTGGCGGCGGCCCACGCCGCCCAGGCGGCGCGCGCCGGCCGCTGACGCCGGGGACGCGGCGGAGGCGGCCCCGCGCCCCTCAGTTCGGGGCCTTCGCCAGGCGCTCCTCGAGGCCGACCCGCAGACGCTCGGCCTCGGCCGTCTCGGCCGGCCCCAGGGCCGCGGCCAGCGCCGGCTCGGAGGCCAGGCGGCGCGCGAGCCGCGCCCCCACCTTCCAGGACTCGGGGGTGGTGCCGCGGGCCGCCTCGACCACGGCCTCGTAGAGCAGGGGGGCCGCCTCGGCGGGCGCGAGCCCCTCCGCCAGGGCCTGCAGCGTCTCCAGCAGCCTCAGGCGCAGCGACTCGCCCTCCTCGGGCGACCGGGCCTGGGGCAGGGCGGCCGCGAGCAGCGTGCGCGCGGCGCCCCGGTCCTGGGACCGCTGGGCCTCGGGCGACTCGGGCTGGGCGGCACGGGTCAGGTGCAGCTGCGCCTGGCCCAGGAGCAGCAGCGGCCGCGGGGCGCCGTTGCGCACCGCGCCGCGCACCAGCGGGTCGAACCAGGCCAGGGTGGCGTCGCGCTGCCGGGGCAGGCCCGCCAGACCGTTCACCGCCGTCGCCACCAGGGCGTCCGGGTCGGGGTCGGGCAGGGGGCCGCCGGGCTCCCGCGGCGCGCGCAGGCGTACGACGGCCTCGATCAGCGCCCGGACGGCCTCCAGCGGCCCGTCGGCGGCGCCCGCGCTGAGCAGGCCCGCGAGCCAGCGGACGGCGGGGGCCAGGGCGGCGGCGTCCCCCAGGTCCGCGGCGCTGCGGGCGGCCTGCAGCCGCAGCGGCTCGCCCCCTTCCGGCGCCTCGAGCCGCTGGCGCACGGCTTCCACGACGGCCTGGCGGGCGGCGGCGGACAGGCGCGGGGCCCCGGCCACGTCCTTGGCGCGCTTGAGGGCCAGGATCAACAGGTCGTCGGCGGGCACGGCTCCGCCGCGTCCGAGCAGGAGGGCCACGTACGCCTCGGCGGCGCGCTCGGCGCCCTCCGGCTGGCCGGCCATCTGGGCGATCACCTGGAGCGCCAGCCGCGCCTCGGCCTCGGCCTCCGCCCCCGGGGCGCGGGCGGCCTTGAGCAGCAGCTCGACGGCCCAGGGCTCCGGGTGCAGGGCCAGGCTGCGCAGCGCCTCCTCGCGCACCTTCGGGGATCCTGCGCGATCGAAGGCGCCGCCCCCGGTGAGGATGCTCTCCAGCGCCGCGCTGGCGGCGGCGCGATCGGTGCCGACGATCCCGTTCTGCCGGAGCGCCCGCGCGACCGCGGCGCGCACGGCCGAGCGCACCTCGGGCGCCAGGCCCTCGCGGGCGTAGAACCGGTGCAGCGTCTCGACGCGGCTCCCGGGCGCGCGGCCCAGGCCCGAGATCAGCTCGACGACCTCCTCGACGGGCGGGAGGTCGCGCGCCTCGAGCACGCCGCGCACGTAGGCGTGGAGCGAGGCGGCGACCCCCAGGTCGCCCAGCGCCCGGGTGAGCCGCACGCGCAGGTCGGGCGGGTCGGCCGGCCTGCGGGGCTGCTGGAGCCGCTGCTGGATCACGCGGGCGGCGTCCTCGGGGCAGCACTCCTTCTGCCCCGCGCCGAACCCCAGGCTGGTGAGCAGATCCAGCGCCGCGCCCACGAGGTCGGCCTCGGGGAAGCGGGCGATGATCGCCACGAGGAAGCCCTCCCAGCCCCCGCCGCTCTTGGGCTTGAGCTCGACCGCGCGCTCGAGCAGCGCGCGGCGCAGCTCGGGGTAGGGGAAGGTGTCGTCGGCGACGGCCTTGGCCAGGGCCGTGGGCCCCTCCAGACGGCGGATCAGCTCGCGCCCGTAGCGCAGGGCCTGGTCGTGGTCGCGCAGCGTGCCGTCCTTGAGGCCCGAGAACCAGCGCAACAGGTCCACGTACGTGGTCACGCCGGGGGGGACGGCCTCGAGCCTCGTCAGCGCCTGCCCGAGGTCTTCGAAGGGGTAGGCGGCCAGGTCGCGCAGGGCCGCGAGGAGCGCGCCCTCCACGCGGCCGCGGTCGCCGTCGGCGTCGCCCTCGAGCCGGGGCGGCAGGGCCCGGGCGCCTTCGGCGAGCCAGGCCAGGCGGGTGCGCACGTCGTCGCCGGGCCGCCAGGCGAGCGCCGCCACGGCGCCCTCGCGCACCGCGGGCGCCACGCCGGCCCCGGGGGCCGCGGGGCCGCTCCAGGGCGCGGCCAGCGCTTCGCGCGCGTGCGTGAGCAGCAGGTCCCAGGTGGAACGGCGGCCCGTGCGGCGGTCGGGCACCTGGGCGTCGTGGATGCGCCCGAGGTAGCGGGAGGACTCGCCGGCGGACGCCTGGGCCAGGACCAGGTCGGCCAGCACGATGCGCGCACCCGCGCCCTCCTGCGCGGGGTGCGCCACGAGGTAGGAGGCCAGGAAGGGCAGCAGGTCGGCGGGCCGGCCGTCGGGGCCGTCCAGGAACAGCGGCGCGAGCACCTCGGCGACCTGCACGGGCGGTCGCGCGAGCACGACCTGCAGCGTCGCCTCCCAGGCCCCGGGGGTCTGGGCCAGCAGCAGCTCGCGCCGGAGCCCGTCGGGCGTGTCGTCGGTCTCGCGCGCGTGGGCCCCGTCGACCCGGGCGAGCCCGAGCCCGGCCAGGAGGAACCCCACGAGCACGCACCCGACGAGGCGGGACGCCCCTTTCGGACCCCCGACGGGCAGGGCCCGCGCGGGCAGGCGGGAGGTGGCGCAGGTCGGTCGCGGGGCGGGCACGGCGGCTCCGGGCCGGGGCGGCGCGTCGAGGGGCACGGAGGACCGCACGGCGGGCCCCGCGCGGGGAAGCCCTCGGAACAGCCCCGGGAACGGGCGCGCCCCGCTACGCGTGCCCGGAGTCTACAGAGCACGCCAGGGCCGTCAACGACCCCCGACGGGCGCCGACGCGCCGCGCTCGAGCAGGTCCGCGTGCGCGCTCCAGGCCCGCGCCAGCGCGTCCACCACGGCCTCCACGCTGCCCGAGGCGTCCACGCGCAGGTGCGCCGCCGCGTCGTAGCGGGGGGCGCGCTGGGCCAGCAGGCGCGTGGCCTCGGCCAGGGGCGAGGCGTCGGCCCCGAGGGGCGGGCGCCCTACCGGGTCGGCCGCCACGCGCCGCGCGGCCTCCTCGGGCGACACCGTGAGCCAGGCGCACAGGCCCAGCGCGCGCAGGCGCCCGACCGCACCCTCGTGCTCCACCGCGCCGCCCCCGGTGGCCACGACCAGCCCGCGCCGGCTGGCGAGGGCCTCGAGCGCGCGGCGCTCCGCCCGCCGGAGCGGCTCCCAGCCCGCGCCGGGCCCGGGCCCCGCGTGGAGGAGCCGCGCCAGCGCCTCGCCCTCGCGGCGCACGACCTCCGCGTCCAGGTCGACGAAGGGCCGGCCCAGCCGGCGGGCCAGGGCCCGGCCCACGGTCGTCTTGCCCGCCCCCCGGAGCCCGACCAGCACCAGGTTCGTGGCCGGCCGCAGCGCCAGCCTCAGCACCCCGGGGTCCAGGTCGGCCCCCGTGAAGGCCCGCACCTGCCCGGCGGCCTGCCCCAGCAGGAGGGCCAGCCCGTCCACGGTGCGGGCCGCCCCCTCGGCCCGCGCCCGCGCGGTGAGCCAGGGCACGCGCCCCGGCTCCCCGTACGGGGCGTCGAGCACGTGCAGGCCGCCGAGCCCGCCGGCCAGCCCCGGGGCCTCGCGCCCGTCGGCGCCGGCCGGCGTGGCGTTCACCAGCGCGCCGTCGCCGGGCTCGCGCCGCCAGGGCAACCCGGCCAGGGGCACGGCGAACGCGCGCGCCAGCCCGGCCGCCCGCGCCGGCTCGCGCACGACCAGGCGCGCCGACAGGCCCAGGTCGCGCGCCGCCGCCAGCGCCGCGCGCGCGTACCCGCCGCCCCCCACCACGACCACCGTGCGCCCCGCCTCCACGGGCGCGAGCGCCACCCGCAGCGCCTCGACGTCGGTGTTGTGGGCCTCCCAGCCCCCGCCCGGGAGCGCCCGCAGCGTGTTCGCCGCACCGACGGCGCGCGCAGCCGGGCTGGCCTCGTCCGCGGCGGCCAGCGCGGCCTCCTTGAACGGCGAGGTCACGCTGTAGCCGGCGAAGGGCAACGCCAGCGCCCGGGCCAGGCTCAGCCCCGGCAGGGGCACGTGCACCGCGTCGAGCCCGAGGGCGCGGAAGGCCGCGTTGTGCAACGCCGGCGAGGGCGAGGCGGCCGGCGGGGCGCCCAGGAGGCCGAACAGCCGCGCGCGCGGCGTCACCTCGCCGGCCCGCAGCTCGTCGAGCAGCGCGAGCAGCGGCGGCTGTCCCTCCACCACGGGGCGGCCCGCGCTGCCGTAGAGCAGCGCCGCGGCCGGGTCGAGGACGCGCAGCGCCGCCAGCGGGCCCGTGGGCATGACCGCGCGCCCGGGGCCGGCCCCCGGCGGCTCCCGCAGCGCCTCGAGGTAGCGCTCGAGGCCGGCGGCGTCGGCGATGCGCGCGGCGCGCTCGAGCACGCGCACGCGCAGGGCGGACGGCAGGCCTGCGGGCAGGGCGGGCGCCTCGAACGCGCCGTGGCGCGAGAGCACCACGTCGAGCCCCCCGTTGTCGGCGGCGGGCGGGGACGCCGCCAGCGCGGCCAGCACGGGGGCCTCGGCGTCGACCCACGCGCCGGGGACGGCGCCGAGCAGGCGGGCCGCCTCCGCCGGGGGCGGCGCGCCCGCCCCGCCCTCGTCGCGGCTGCGCAGCGTCAGCAGGGCGCCCTGCCCCTCCCCGAGCGCGCCCGCCCACGCCCGCGCACGCTCCGCGCCCTGCGGCAGCAGGTCCAGGCGCAGCTCCACGAGGTCGGCCGCCGCCGGGAGGCGCCCCAGGTCCGCGGGCGCGCTGACCTCCGGCGGAGCCGCGACGACGACGTAGCGCACGCCCTCAGGGTACCGGGGCGCCCGAGGCCGCCGTGCGCGTGATCCGCGCCCCCGGCGAGAGCCGCGCCACGCGCCCGAGCGCCGCCTCGGCTTCGCCGGGGTCGGGCAGGTCGTAGAGGGTGCTGCCCGAGCCCGTGAGGCAGGGCGCGCGCCCGAGCGCGCGCTCCACGTCGGCCGTGAAGCGCGTGAAGGCCGGGTAGGCCCGCATCGCCGGCCAGGCGAGCGCGTTCCAGTGCGCGGCCCGGAGCGCGGCGGCGTCGCCCCGGGCCAGGGCCCGCAGCGCCCGCCCGAGCCCGTCGGGGTCCGGGGGCGGGCGGCGGCCCTCCACGTGCCGGAAGACCCGCGCCGTCTCGTGCCCCCAGGGCGCCGGGACGAGCAGCACCGTCAGGGGCGGGCCCGCGGCCACGGGCGTGAGCTCGTCGCCCCGGCCCCGGCCCACCGCCGCCCCCCCCAGGAGGAAGAAGGGCACGTCGGCGCCCAGGCCGCGGGCGACCCCGTGGAGCGCCGGGGCGGGGAGCCGCCGCCCGGGGGGCACCAGGGACTGGAGCGCCCGCAGCACGGCCGCCGCGTCCGACGACCCCCCGCCGAGGCCCCCCCCGACGGGCACGCGCTTGTGGAGCCGCACCCGCAGGCCCGGGAAGGGCGGCGGCGGCCCCAGCGCCTCGAGCCAGGCCCGAGCCGCCCGCAGGGCCAGGTTGTCGGGGCCCGCGGGCACGGCCACCGGTCCTTCGAGCTCGAGCGCGACGCCGGGCGCGGCGGCGGGCTCCACGCGCACGTCGTCGCCCAGCTCGAGGGGCACGAACAGCGACTCGAGGTCGTGGTAGCCGTCGGGGCGCCGGCCGAGCACGTCGAGCCACAGGTTGAGCTTGGCCGGAGCGTCGAGCGCCCGCGGCCCCGGGCCGACGCCCATGGGAGCGACCTCCGGGCGGCTCAGGGCCGCGCGCCGCCCAGCACCTGCTCGACCACGTTGCCTTCGCCGACGAACACGACGCGGGGCCGATGCGCGCGCGCCTCGGCCTCGGTGAGGGAGGCGAAGGCCATCACCAGCAGGCGGTCGCCCACCTGGCACAGGCGCGCGCAGCCGCCGTTCATGCCGATGACGCCGGAGCCGGCCTCGCCCTCGAACACGTAGGTCTCCAGCCGCGAGCCGTTCTCGAGGTTGACGACGAGCACCTTCTCGTTGGGCCAGAGGTCCACGGCCTCGAGCAGGGTCCGGTCGATCGTGATGCTGCCGACGTAGTTGAGGTCGGCCTGCGTCACCCGGGCGCCGTGGATCTTGCTGCGGAGGAACGTGCGCTGCATGGGGCTCATCCTACGCGGGAGGCAGCGCCACGACCCAGCGGTTGTCCAGCAGCCGGGTCGCGCCGGCGCGCACGGTGGCCAGGGCCAGGGCCGGCGCCTGGCCCAGCCGCTCCAGGGGGGTGAAGGTGCCCGGCTCCACGAGGGCGACGTAGTCGGGGACGAGCCCCGCGGCCGTGAGGGCCCCCCGGGCACGCGCGCACAGGGCCGCGGCGTCGCGCTCCCCCCGGGCAGCCTCGAGCGCCAGGGCCTGGAGCGCCGCGGGCAGCGCCCGGGCGCGGGCACGCTCGTCGGCGCTCAGGTAGCGGTTGCGCGACGAGAGCGCCAGCCCGTCGGCGTCGCGCACGATGGGCGCGACCTCGAGGGCGACGGGGAGGTCGAGGTCGGCCACCAGGCGCTGCACGACGGCGACCTGCTGGGCGTCCTTCTGCCCGAACCAGGCGCGCGCCGCGCCGCTGCGCTGCAGCAGCTTGAGGACCACGGTGGCCACGCCACGGAAGTGGCCGGGGCGCAGGGCGCCCTCGAAGCCGAGCGCCGGCCCCCCGGGCTCGACGGCCGTGGCGAAGCCGGGCGGGTAGAGGTCGTGGACCTGGGGCGCGTAGACCGCGTCGGCGCCCGCGCCGGCGAGCGCCTCGAGGTCGCGCTCGAAGGTGCGCGGGTAGCGGCCGAGGTCCTCGGCCGGCCCGCACTGCAGCGGGTTGACGAACACCGTG
>CAZPOZ010000160.1:0-6892 GCA_964588235.1 uncultured Planctomycetales bacterium | reverse complement strand
TGGCGCCCGACGCCCGGCCCGTCGTGGAGACGCAGAGCGGCACGGTGGAGGAGGGGCGACCGCTGCACCTCGCGCTGGCGCCCCCCCCGGAAGGGCGGCCGAGCGAGCGACGCGTGATGGCCTTCCCGGCGCCCCTGACCGAGGTGCTGAGCAGCTTCGAGGGCCTGATCGCCTGCCCCCACGGCTGATTCGAGCAGACCTCGGCGGCCGTGTGCCCCATGGTTCTGGCGCTCGACTACATGCAGCGGACGGGTCAGGGCGGCAGCGCGCTGGCGGAGCGCGCCCGCGAGTACGTCGCCAGCGGAGCCGAGCGCCTGCTCGGCTTCGAGGTCCGGCAGGAGCCGGGCGGCTTCGACTGGTGGGGCAAGCCGCCGGCCAACCTGTTCCTCACCGCCTACGCGCTGATGGAGTTCCACGACCTCGCCCGGGTGCATCCGGTGGACCCGGCGCTGCTGGAGCGCATCGCCGCCTGGCTCAGGGCCCGCCGCCGCCCCGAGGGCTTCTGGACGGGCCACGGCGAGCCGCAGGCCTGGAGCACCGACATCGGCCGCGCCGAGGCCTTCCACCTCACGGCCTACGTCGCCTGGGGGCTCGCCCGCAGCGGGCAGCCCGACGCGCAGGCGCTGGCCTGGCTCGAGGCCGCGGCGCCGCAGGCCCGCGACCCCTACGGCCTGGCGTTGGCGACGTTGGCGCTGCTCACCGCCGACCCGCGGTCCGCGGCGGGAGAGGCCCTGGCGCGCAGGCTTGCTGCGCTGGCGACGGACGGCGAGGTGCGGGCTTCCTGGGCGCCGACGGGCGGCACCGGCGTCGGCGCGCGGGGAGAGAGCGCCGAGCTCGAGACCACGGCGCTGGCCGTGCAGGCGCTGCTGCTGGCGGGGGGCCACGAGGCGCTGGCCGCGCGGGGCGTCGAGCGCCTGCTGGCCGCGCGCGGCGCCGACGGGCGCTTCGGCACCACGCAGAGCGCGATCCTGGTGCTGCGGGCGCTGCTGGCGGCCGACCCGGGGCAGCCGGCGCGGGCGCCCGCCACGCTGGCGTTGCGGCTCGACGGGCAGCCGCGGGGCGAGCACGCTTTCCGCCCCGACGAGCTCGAGCCCGCGCGCCTCTCCCTGGGCTCGGCCCCGGGGGCGCTGGCCGTCGAGCAGCGGGGCGGCGGGCGCACGCGCGTGACCCTGGCGCGCACCACCTGGCTGCCCTGGGAGCAGCCCGTGCCGGCCGGGGCCCGCCTGGCGCTGGCCGTGAGCTGGCCGACGCAGTCCCTGCCGGTGGGGCGCACCGCCTACGCCGAGGCCCGGGTCCAGAACCGGTCGGGCACCGAGACCGCCTCCGTGGTGACCGTCGAGATCGGGCTGCCCCCCGGCTGCGACGTCGAGCCCCAGGAGGTGGAGGCCCCCGGCGCCGAACGCGTGGAGCGGGGGGAGCGCACGCTGGTGGCGTACTTCCGCGACCTGGCCCCCGGCGAGGCCCGGTCGCTGCGCCTCCCCTTCCGCCCCCGGCACGGCCTGGACGTGCGCACGGCGCCCTCCAGGGCCTACGAGTACTACGTGCCCGAGGAGGCCGCGCTGGCCCCCCCCGCGCGCGTGCGCGCCGCTGCCGCGCCGCGCTGACCCCGCGGCGCGCTGACCCCCCGGCTCCACGGGGTCGGCGTCCGGGGCCGCGGTCCCCTCGCTAGACTGCGCCGGGTGGGCGGCTGCGGTGACCCGGCGACGGGTCCTGGAGCGCCATGCCCGCAGCCTGCCCGGTCGGCGAGAGGGCCGACGCCCCCCGAGGCCCTGCCGTGCGTCGACCGGCCTGGGGCCGCGTGCTCGCGGCCGGGCTGGCGGCCGTGCCGATGCTGGCCGCACCGCTGTTGGCGGCTGGGTGCGGGGGCGGAGGCGGCGGGGGGGACCCTCCGGTCCGCACGCTCGACCTGGGCCTCCTGCCGGGCTCGGTGGTCACGCGGCAGGCCCTGAGCGTGGTGAATCCGCTGGGCTCCGCCGCGGAGCTGACCGAGGAGGGGGCCGGGGCGCCGTTCCGCATCGACCCCGCGGCGCTGCCGCTCACCATCGGGCCGGGGGCCGCGGCCGAGCTGCCCCTGCTGTGCGCGCCCAACGGCGGCGGGCCGGCGCTGGGGCTCGTCACGCTCCGGGCGAGCGGCCCGGGCGGCACCGTGCGCCTGGACGTGGAGGTGCGCGCGAGCTTCGAGGCCGTGACCTGGTCGCTGGCGCCCGCGCCGGTGGCCTTCGGCGTGGTCGCGCTCGGCGAGAGCCTCGAGCAGACCGTCACGCTGACGAACCGCTCGAGCGTCTCCCCCGTGACCCTCACGGCCGTGCAGCTGCCGGGCCCGGCGTTCAGCCTCGTGGGCCCGGCCCTGCCCGTGACGATCGAGCCCGGTCGCGCGCGGACCTTCGCCCTGCGGTACGCGCCGGCGGCCACCGGCCTGCACGACGGCGAGGCCGTGTTCGGGCCCGCCGACCTGGGGGCGCGGGTGCGCGTGCCGATGACGGCCGGGGAGGCGCCCGACCCCGAGCTCGTGGGCGAGGAGCGGATCGACCTGGGCGCGGCCGTCTTCACGGACGGGCTGACCCCCGAGGTCGCCTTCGAGGTGCCCGCCGACGCCGTGTCGTTCACGGTGGAGATCGAGTCGCCCACGATCGACGCCTACGCGCTCGAGTCGCTGACGGGGCCCGGCGGCGCGAGCTACGCCAAGCGCGGCTACGCCACGCTGGCGACCCTGGGCACGGGCATCCAGATCTTCGCCCACACCGTGCCCGACGGCGACCTGGCCGAGCGCCAGCTCGTGCCCGGGGGCGGCACCTACCGGGTGCGCTTCCGGCTCACCGACGGCACGGGCGCATCGGCGCGCATGCGGGTCGTGCTCGAACGACGGCCCTCGGCCGTGGCCGACCAGGCGCGGCTCCACCTGAACGTGTTCCTCGCCGCGGGGCTGGCCCCCGACGCCTCGACGGCACCCGCCGACCCCGTGCTCACGGCCACCCTGGCGCGGGTGGCCACGATCTACGCCGCGCAGGGCATCACTCTGGGCGACGTGGCCTGGCACGACGTGACCGACGCGAGCCTGAACGTGGTGGACGAGGTCGAGATCGGCCAGCTGTTCCAGCTGAGCGCGGGGGCGGCCAAGACCCGCGCCAACCTGTTCCTGGTCCAGGGCTTCGCCGGCCAGCTGACGGGGTTCGCCGGCTTCTCGGGGCGCATCGGCGCCCCCCGGCGCAACGCCACCGTGGGCTCGGGCGTGGCGGTGAACGTCTCGGCCGTGGGCACGACCGACGCGCTCGCGCTGGTGATCGCGCACGAGCTGGGCCACGCGCTGGGCCTGTTCCACACGATCGAAGGCGACGGCAGCGCGCTCCCCGACCTGATCTCCGACACGGACACGCAGCCCAACCTGATGGCTCCCACGATCGTGGACGCCACGCTGACGGCGGGGCAGGGCTTCGTGCTCCGGCGCCACCCGCACCTGGCGGCGCCGTTGCCGGGCTCGGGCAAGCCGGGCTCGGGTGAGCCGGGCATCGCGCCCGCCGTCGGCCCCGCCGACCTGGGCGCGCTGGGCCCGCCCCTTCAGTGGTGCGGCCACTGCGCCGCGCACGCCGGCGGCGGGGCCGTCCGCTGACGGGCCGGGGGAAGCTACCCGACGGCGCCCACCAGCCACAGGCCGCCCACGAGCAGCACCAGGCCCACGAGGAACGCGCCGCCGCCCGACTTCCACGAGCGGTCGGCGAGCGCGATGCCGCCCATCACGACGAGGCCGAGCCCGGCCAGCGAGAGCAGCACGCCGATGACGGTCTTGAAGACCTCGGCGAAGGAGGCCAGCGGGAGGCTCGGCAGCAGCAGCGGCAGCTCGGACATGGAGGTCTCCTCGAGGTCGTTCAGGATAGCCGCGCTCAGGCCGGCGGGGGGGCGGGGGGCGTGGAGGCGCCGCGGCGGCCGAACAGCCGCCGCAGCAGGTTGCGCAGCCACTCGCCGTGGGGCTCGGGCGGGTGCCGGGGGATGCCCTCGATCTCGTGCCGGTAGAAGAGGAAGCACGACTGCAGGATGCTCATCGTGGGCACCGCCAGCAGCGCGCCCCAGGCGCCGAAGGCGTGCTCGCCCGCCAGCAGCGCGAAGACGATCACCACGGGGTGCATGTTCGCGTGGCTGCCCATGATCATCGGGTTGAGCAGGTTCGCTTCCAGCAGGTGGATGAACCCGATCCAGGCCAGCGAGAGCACGCCGGTGCCGATGCTCGTGGTGGTGGCCACCAGCACGATGGGGATCGACGAGACGATCGTGCCGAAGATGGGGATCAGCGAGAGCACGCCGGCCACCAGCGAGAGCAGCGCGGCGCCGCGCACGCCCAGCAGCACGAGGCCGATCCAGGTGAGCACGCCGTTGACCGCGCAGATGACGAGCTGGCCGCGGATCACGCCGGCCAGGCCCTGGTCCACGTAGCGGATCAGGGAGGCGTACTCGGGCTTGAGGTGATCGGGCGGCAGGCTGGCGAAGAAAGCCGAGATGCGCTTGCGGTCCATCACGATGAAGGCCGTCAGCATGAGGATCAGCAGGAACAGGTAGAGCGACTTGCCCACGCGCAGGGCGAGATCGGGGCCGCGGGCGACGATGCTCTTCAGGTGGCCGCCCACGCCGTCGGCCTGGTCGGCGATGAACTCCCTGAGCGTGGTCGGCTCGGCCTGGTAGCCCACCGCCGCCAGGTTCTTGACGATCGGGCCGAGCAGGGTGCGCTCGATCCAGATCTCCAGGCCCCGTGCGCCCGCGGTCGGTCGCGGCTCCACCCGCAGCCCGGGCGGGAGGGGGCTGCCATCCTGGTAGCGGATCCCCTCCGGGTTGAGCACGTCGCCGGGGCGCCGGCCGGCCGGCACCGGCCCCTCGACGGGCTTCAGGATGATGCGCACGCCCCGCTCGCCCACGTGGATCAGGGCGTCGTGGTAGGTCTCGAACACCGCGGGGGGGCCGGCGGCCCCCGGCTCCGCGGGCGCGGGGGGGGCGGCGGGGGCGGGGCCGGCCGGGGGGGGCACCGGGCCGTGCGGCACGAGCACCACCTGGGTGCCCGCCGGCACGCGCACGTCCTGCTCCAGCTCGGCCTCGTGACCGGGCTCGAGCCCCACCAGCTCGAACTGGGCCGCCTCGCCGCGCTCGGCCAGCACCTTGTTCACGTCGCGAGAGACGTCGCGCACGGTGGACGCCGCCCGGCTGATCGCGCACGAGGCCGTCAAGGCGATGCCCGTGAGCACGACCGCGTACATGAGCACGATCGTCGGCCCGCGGGTCCAGCGCACGCCGAAGACGGGAGCGCGGGTGAAGGCTGCGACCACCGGCTCGATCAGGTAGGCGATGAAGATCGCGATCAGGAACGGGAACAGGACCGCCCGGAAGATCACGACCAGCAGCAGGAAGGCGCCCAGGAACGAGAGCAGGATCGCCACCCGCGTGCGGCGCGTGGGCGGGGGGGCCTCGGGGGGCGGGCCGGAGGGCGCGACGCCGTCCCCGGGGGCTTTCGGCGCGTGGGTCATGGCGCGTACGATACGGAAACGGCCCCCCCCGGCAAGGCGCCCTCCGCGGACGTTCCCTGTCTCGTGAGCGAATCTCCGCCCCCGGCCCGCTCGCCCCACCCCCCCGGGCGCTGGCGCGGCGCGCTCGGGCGGGCGGGCGTGCTGGTCGCGGCGCTGGCGGCGTCCCTGCCGGGGGCGGGGCCTTCGGGAGGTGGGGGGGCCGGGGGGGCCTGCGCCGACGAGGCGTCGTCCGGCGAGCGCCTGCTGTCGGGGCTCGCCGGCTCCGACCCCGAGCGCCGCCGGGCGGCGCTGGCCGGGCTGCTCGCGGCGGCGCGGAGCGATCCGCGGCTGGGCGCGCGGGCGCTGCCGGCCTTGCGGGAGGTGTTCCGCCTGCGCGACCCCGTGGAGCGGGCGCCCGCCGCGCGGGCGCTGCTGGCGTTCCCGGGGCCCGAGTCCCTGGCGCTCTGGCAGAAGGTGCTCTTCGAGCCCGATCCGGACGAGCGCGTGCTCGGGGCGGCGCTGGAGGGCGCCGTCGAGCGCCGGGGCGATCCGGCCCTCGCGCGGCTGCTGGTCGAGCGCTCGGGGGACGGGCGGTCCCTCCCCGAGGTTCGCGGGCTGGCGCTGGAGGCGCTGGGGGTGGTGGGGGGGCCGGCTGCACGGGTGCGGCTCGCGCTGCCGCGGCTGGGGGCGGAGTGGGTGGAGGAGTCCGGCCGTGCGCTCGGGCTGCTGCGGCTGGGGGAACTCGGCGGCGTGCCCCCGTTGCTGGCGTTGCTGGGCCACGGCGACCCGTGCGTGCGGGTGAGCGCCTGGGAGGCGCTCACGCGCCTGACGGGGGAGCGGCTGCCGGTGGAGCGGGGGCCGTGGGAGGCCTGGTGGGCGGCGCTCGGCGGGGCGCCAGGGGCGGCGAAGCCCGTGGCGCCGTCGCCGGCGCCCGGGCCGGGGGGCGACCGTTACGCGCCGGTGGAGAGCCTGCACGAGGCGCGTTTCTACGGGCTGCCGCTGCGCAGGCGGGGCGCGTCGCGCGCGGTGGCCTTCTGCCTGGACGTGAGCCAGAGCATGTACGGGCCGCCGCTGGACCGTTCGCGGCGCGAGCTGGAGCAGACGCTCAAGTCGCTCACGAGCGAGGACCGTTTCGAGGTCGTGGCCTTCAACGAGAACGCGTTGCCGTTCGCGGGCCGGCTGGTGCGGGCTCATCCGGTGGTGAAGGCCCGGGCGATCGAGTGGTTCCGCACCCTGGAGCCGACCTCGTACACGAACCTGTTCGACGCGCTGGAGCTGGCCTACGGGCTGTGCGGCCGGGGCCGCCGGGCGGTGCAGGAGCCGGGGCGGCTGGACGCGATCTACCTGCTCTCCGACGGGGCGCCCAACCGCGGCCGTCTCTGGCAGCCGGCGCCGATCGTGAAGGCGGT
>CAZPOZ010000159.1:0-6897 GCA_964588235.1 uncultured Planctomycetales bacterium | reverse complement strand
TGTAGGCGAAGGCCCAGAACAGGTTCCAGCGCACGGCGCTGCGCGTGCGCCGGGCGGCGCGGAACAGCCCGGGAAGCCGCGTGAGGTCGTCGCCGAGCAGGCTGACGTCGGCCGTCTCGCGCGCCAGGTCGGTCCCCGAGCCCACCGCCAGGCCGAGGTCGGCCGCCGCCAGCGCGGGGGCGTCGTTGAGCCCGTCGCCGACGAAGGCCACCGGCCCGCCGACCTCGCGCCGAAGGGCCCGCAGCGCCTCCACCTTGCCGCCCGGGCTCAACCCTCCCCGCGCGGCCCCGGCCGGCAGGCCAAGCGCCCGGGCTGCCTCGAGGACCGCGCCCGGTCCGTCGCCGCTGAGCACCACCACCCGCAGCCCGCCGGCTGCGAGCGCCCGCACCGCCTCACCGGCCCCCACGCGCAGGCGGTCGCTCAACCGCAGCCGGGCGAGCACGGCGCCGTCGGCGGCCACGACGACCTCGGAGGCGCGCAGCCCGGGCGACGACGCTTGCGCCCCGCACCAGGCGGGGCGGCCGACGCGCACCATGCGCTCGCCCTCCCCGGAGGCGACCCGGCCCTCGACCCCCTCCCCGGCGACCACGTGGAGCGCGCGGGCCGTCGGCGGCTCCAGGCCGCGCGCGCGGGCGGCGGCGCGGATCCCACGGGCGAGCGCGTGCTCGCTGCCCGCTTCCACCGCCGCGGCCCAGGCCAGGGCCCGGTCGGGATCGACGCCGGGCTCCGCCTCCACCGAGACGACCTCTGGCCGGCCCTCGGTGAGCGTGCCCGTCTTGTCGAAGGCCACGGCCCGCACGCGCGGGAGCCCGGCGAGCACCAGGCCCGTGCGCACGAGGATGCCCCGCTCGGCGAGCCTGCCGAGGGCCGCGGTCACCGCCAGCGGCGTCGCGATGGCCAGCGCGCAGGGGCAGGCGATCACCAGGACGCTCAGGGAGCGCAGCGCGGCGGCCACCGGGTCGCCGGCCGTGGCCAGGGCGTGGAGCAGGAGCCCGAGCGCGAGCGCCACGACCCCGGGGACGAAGACCGCGGCGAGCCGGTCGGCCAGCCGCTCCAGGGGCGAGCGCTCGGCCCGGGCGCGGGCGAGGATGGCCGCCACCTCCCCGAGCCGGGAGGAGGGGCCCCGCGCGACGACCCGTACGACCAGGGGGCCGTCCGTGGGGATCGTCGGGGCGGGGACGAGGTCGCCGGGGCCCACCGGCCGGGGCAGGGGCTCGCCCGTGAGCGCCGCCTCGTCGAGCAGGGCCCGCCCCTCCTCGACGACCCCGTCGGCGGGCACGCGCTCGCCCGGGCGCACGAGCACGCGGTCGCCCACGGCGAGCTCGTCCGCGTGCACGGGCTGCGCGCGCTCCTCGTCGGCCAGGCCGGCCCCCGCCGGCAGGCGCTGCGCGGGGCGCTCGGCCTCGGAGAGGAACTCGCGCAGGCGCCGGGCGGCGCGCTCCTTCGTGGTGGACTCGAGCCACCGCCCCACGGTCACCAGCGTGGCCAGGCCGGCCGCCGTGTCGAGGAACAGGGCCGACGGGCGGCCCGTGGCCAGCCCGACCACCGAGCCCGCCCAGGCCGCGAAGATGCCCAGCGCGATCAGCACGTCCGCGCCCACGCGCCCGCGGCGCAGCGCCCCCAGGGCGCCGTAGGCGAAGGGCACGCCGAGCAGCAGCACCACGGGCGTGGCGAGCAGGAACAGGGCCCAGGGCGCGAAGCGCCGGTACTCCTCGCTGGCCGCCGCCGCGGGATCCACGTACTCCACGTAGGCGATCGACATGACGAGCATGGCGAGCACCGTCCCCAGCGCCATGCGGGCGAGCCAGACGGCCGACTCGCTGCCGCCGGCCCGACCGCCCCGCCCGGCGATGCGGAAGGCGATCGAGCAGCCCACGCAGCAGAAGGCCGGGTCGGCGCCGTCCCCAGGGGCGCGCGTCCGCTGCCGCGGGGCCGGGAGCCCGCAGTGCGCGCAGTCGGGCGGCGGGGGGCCGGCGGTCGTCAGCGCGGGCCCGCCGCGCCGGGCACGAAGAACGTCGCGCGGCGCAGCAGGGGCTCGCCCCCCTCCACCGGCTCGAGCCGCAGCTCCACGGGGTGCGCTCCCGGCGACGCCTGGGCCCCGGTCGCCAGGCGCAGCACGACGGGCACGACGACGCGCGCGCCGGCCTCCACCGTCACCCGTGCGGGCTCGGGCGGGGCCAGGGCGAGGTCACCGGCCCGCACGTCGAGGCGGAAGCTCCGGGCCGCCTCGCCGTCGTTGGACAGGGTCAGGTCCACCGTGTTGAGCACCTGGCCGTCGGGCGTGCGCCGGGCCTCGGCGTAGCGGGTCGCGGCCGTGACCGACAGGGGTTCGCGCGTGCGGAAGAAGACCAGCGTGGCCAGCGCGACGCCGACGGTCACCAGGGTCAGCCCTAGCCGGCGGGCGTCGGAGAGCCCCACGCGGGAGAGCCACGCGGGCCAGCCGGGCCGCCCCGAGGCGAACGCGAAGGTGAGCAGGCCGGGCCGCCCCCGGCGGGCGAAGACGCGGTTGCAGGCGTCCACGCACAGGCCGCACAGCAGGCAGGCGGCCTCCGTGTGGCGGCTGCGGTCGCGGACGTCCACGCCCATGAAGCAGGCGCGCTCGCAGGCCCGGCAGGACAGGCAGGCGGCGCGCTCGCCCTCGGGCAGCTCCACGCGCAGGGTCTTGCGGTCCTGGACCAGCTGCAGCAGCACGCCGTAGGGGCACAGGCGCAGGCAGTAGGCGTGCCGCACCCACAGGAAGTCGGCCGCGAGCAGGGCCGCGAGCACGCCGAGCGCGATCCAGGCCGGGGCCGGCGGCGCCCAGCGCTGCGCCGGGGTCAGGAACAGGTTCACCAGCAGGGCCGCGAAGGTCGCGCTGCCCAGCACGATGCCGCCCCCGTAGAGCGTCTCGCGGGCCGGCGTGCGGCGCGCCGCGCGCCCGCTGCCCAGCACCCGGGCCTGCCAGCGCGCCGCCAGCTCGCTGCCCAGGGTCTGGGGGCAGAGCCAGCCGCACCACAGGCGGCCATGGATCAGCGCCCCGCCGAAGATCCACAGCAGGCCCACCAGCAGCAGGCCGTAGACGGCCCAGAGGTCCTTGCCCGGATGCAGCGAGCGGCCCAGGACGATCAGCCGCCCGGCGACGAGGTCCACGCGCAGCAGGTCGAGGAAGGGCGCGGCCGCGAGGCCGGCCAGCACGAGCGCCTGCAGGGCGCGGCGCGCCGTGGCGAAGCGGCCGCGCGCGGGGGGCGCGGGCGGGCGCAGGCTCGTCGGGGCCCGGACGCCCGCGAGCTCCATCTCAGCCCCCGGCGCCCGTCAGCCGGTTGAACTCGCGCACCAGGTCCGTGCCGGGGCCGGTGTGGAACAGGAACCAGTACAGCGCGCCGAAGGTGACGAAGCCCACGTAGGTGAGCTTGAGCGGCAGCGGCACCCGTCCGCCCGGGTTCTCCTTCAGGCCGCCGGGGTACTCGTGGACCTCGGAGGGATGGTCGCTCATGGTCGGTCTCCGGGGGGCTGGGGGCTACTTCTCGTAGTCGCCGTCGGGGCGCCAGGGGATCGCGCGACCCAGGGTCTGCAGGTAGGCCAGCAGGTCCTCGAAGTCGCGTCCGCCGTCGGCGTCGATCAGCCACGGGAAGGGGGGCATGATCGAGCCGGGCACGAGGTCCCGCGGGTTGCGGAAGTGGGTCAGGTGCCACGAGCGGTCGTACTTGCCGCCGACGCGCGCGAGGTCGGGTCCGATGCGTCGGGTGCCCAGGAAGTGGGGGGCGTCGTTCACGTACTCGCCCGGCGTGCTGATGGGGGCGTCCACGCCCCGCCAGCCGAAGCGCTTCACGTCGGCCGGCAGCGTGCGCACCTGCTGGGTGTGGCAGTACCAGCAGCCCTCGCGGCCGTAGATCTCACGGCCGCGGCGCTGCTCGGGCGTGAGCGCGGTCAGCCCGGGGACGGGCTTGCTCCAGGCCTCCTCCGTCAGGGCGGGCACGAGCGTGGTGAGCAGCCCGCCCACGAGGAAGAACAGCAGCGCCATGAGGAAGAGCGCCAGCGCGCTCACGTTCGTGCGGATCAGGGGGTTGGCGGGCATCGGGTGCCTCCCTTCGTTCGTCCGTGGAGGGCCTCAGCCCGCCACGGGGGCCTCGTTCGCCGCGGGCGCGCCCGCGGTCTCCGCCTGCCCGAGCGAGCGGAACACGTTGTAGAGGAACGCGATCACGCCGGCGAAGATCAGCAGCCCGCCGAGCGCGCGCGCCATCCAGTACGGCTTCATCGAGACGACGGTGTCGATCCAGGGGATCGACGTGTCGTTCCACTGCACGCCCTGGAGGAAGCCGCCGATCCACAGGCTCACGAAGTAGATCAGCCCGCCCCAGAGCATGAGCCAGAAGGAGCGGTTGGCCAGCGCCTCCGAGTGGATCGGTCGTCCGGTGATGCGGGGCAGCGACCAGAGCGTGCCCGCGATGGCGAAGAAGCTGAAGGCGCCCAGCACGGCCATGTGCGCGTGCCCGGGGATCCAGTCGGTCTTGCTCACGATCGCGTTGACCGAGCGCAGCGAGTGCATCGGGCCCTGGAAGCAGGTGAGCAGGTAGAAGGTCGTGCCCGCCATCAGGTACTTGAGCACGGCGGAGGAGCGGACGCGGTCCCAGTGCCCCGCCACCGTGCCGTAGAAGTTCGTGATCACGGTCCAGACCGGGATGATCAGCATCACGCTGAACAGGATGGCCACCGTCTGCAGCCACTGGCTGATGGGGCCGTGCAGCATGTGGTGTGCGCCGGTCCAGACGTAGATGAAGGCGATCGACCAGAACCCGATCATGGACAGCCGGTGGCTGTAGAGCGGCCGGTTGGCGGCCAGGGGGATGAAGTAGTAGGCCAGCGCGAGGCCCAGCGGGGTGAAGATCAGCCCCACGGCGTTGTGCACGTAGAACCAGTTCAGGTTCGCCTGCGCGATGCCCGTCTGGAACAGGGTGGCGAAGTTGCCGCTGATCCAGACGAACGCGGTCCAGAGGATCGCGCCCATCGCGTACCACAGGCTCACGTACATCTGCTCGTGCCGTCGCGTGGCGATCGTCATGAAGATGTTCACGCCGAACATCACCCAGGCCACCGTGACGCCCACGTCGAGCACGAACGGCAGCTCGGCGTACTCCAGCCCCTGCGTGAGGCCGCCCAGGGTCGTGCCCACGGCCCCCAGGACGACCGCGTCGAACACCACCAGGGTGGCGATGCCCAGCTTCTCGCTCCACAGGCGGTTCCCGCACAGCCGCGGCACCACGTAGAACAGCAGCCCGATGTCGGCCGCGAGCAGCCAGCCGAAGAGCACGCCGTTCACGTGCAGCGGGCGCATGCGCCCGAAGGTGAGCCACGGGGCCGAGCCCATGAACTCGGGCCAGAGGAACTTCAGCGACAGCAGGACCCCGACCAGGGTCGTGATCGCGAAGAACACGACCGAGCTGATCAGGAACCACCTCGCCGACGGCTGGTCGGCCAGGCGCCGCGGGGCGCCCGGGGCGGTGGACGTGGTCACTTGCTCCTCCCTTCGGCGGCTGCTCCCGTCTTGGAGAGCCCGCGCACGTAGTTCACCAGCTCCCAGCGCTGCGTCTCGGGCAGGTAGTCCCAGGCCGGCATCCCGGTGCCCACGACGCCGTAGGTGATCGACTCGTACAGGCGCCGGTCGTCCAGGCTTGCGAAGAAGCCCGTGTTCGTCAGGTTGCGCGGGCGGGGCAGCATGTCGGGGGCGTTCGGGCCGCGCCCGTCGCCGAGCAGGCCGTGGCAGCCGTAGCAGCGCTGCCGGAACACGGCGCGCGTGCGTTCGAAGCCCTCGGCCGTCCAGGGCACCGGGTTGCGCTCGGGGAGGCGGCGCGCGGGCGGGGGCTTCGGCCGGCTCTCGTCGTGGAAGCGGGCCCGCAGCCACTCGAACAGGGCCTGGGCCTGCGCGTCGTCGAGCAGCCGGCCGAAGGGGGGCATCGCCGTCCCCGGCACGCCCTCGCGGATCGCCTTCCAGGCGCGGTCCGGGGCCAGCCAGTCGAAGTAGCGCGCGTTGGTGAACTGTCGCGGCCGCGGCACGAGGTTGCGCGCCGCCGGGCCGTCGCCGTCGCCCTTGGCGCCGTGGCAGCGCGCGCACAGCTCGGCGTACTGGGCCTCGGGACCGGCCGGCACGGGCGCCACGGGCCGGGAGACCAGCCAGGCGGCGATCGCCCGCCGCTCGCTCGCGTCCATCCAGAACGACGGCATGTTGCTGTCGGGCGTGTCGCCCCGGGGATCCACCAGGTGACGCTCCACGTAGGCGGCGTCGCGCATCGCCGCCAGCCGGGTCAGGTCGGGCGCCAGGCCGCCGTCGCCGTGCTCGAGCTTGTGGCAGGCCACGCAGGCGCGGCGTCCGACGGCGGCCGCGCCCGACTCCGGCGTGAGCGGCACCTCGGGCGGTCGCTGCTCCTTCCACTCGCGCGTGCGCGTGCGCAGCGTCACCGGGTCCTCGAACAGGGTGCGCCCGCGCCGGCTCTTGAGGAACACGGTCAGGTCCACGAGGTCCGCCTCGGGCAGGTCGAAGCGCGGCATCATCGAGAGCGGGGCGTTGGCGGCCGGGTTCGTGAGGGACTCGCGCAGGTAGGGCAGCGGCCAGCGCGAGCCCACCTCGCTCAGGTCGGGCCCGAGCGTGCCCCGCGACACGCCGCGCACGGTGTGGCACCCGACGCAGGCGTACGACTCGAACAGCTGCCGGCCGCGTCGGATGTGCGGCATCTCCTCCAGGTACGGCTCGGGATGGCAGCGCGCGCAGGAGGCCTCGATGTAGGGCTCGACGACGACCGGGTCGAGGCAGTGGGGGTCGTCGCCGTGGGCCTCCTCGGCGTCCAGCGCGCGACCGCGCCCCTCGTGGCACACCGTGCAGCCGAACTCGGTGAAGGCGTGGCCGCGGGTGGGGGGGTGGGTGGG
>CAZPOZ010000158.1:0-6926 GCA_964588235.1 uncultured Planctomycetales bacterium | reverse complement strand
AGGTCGATCATCTCGAGCTGGATGGCCGGCAGGCCCTTGAGCAGCACGCCGCAGAAGCACCCGGCGGCAGCCCAGCCGCGCTCCTCGCGCGCCGAGGCGTCGATGCGTCCCTCGCCGACCGTGTCGCTGACGAAGGTGGCCTTGATCTCGTGGGTCTGACCCGGCTCGAGCTTGGGGATGGTCACCTTGAGCTCGTTCGTGCTGACCTGCTTGACGCCCTCGCCGCCGCGCAGGGCCAGCACGACGTTGGAGAGCGACATGTCGCCCGTGTTCTTGACCGTGGCCGTGGCCTCGAAGGGGTCGCCGACCAGCACGATCGGGGAGGAGACGCTGCAGTACACCTCCATGTCGAGGCGATGGCAGCCCTCCTCCTCGCCGGCCGCCACCGGGCCAGCGAGCACCAGGCCCGCGAGGGCCAGCAGGACGACGGGCAGGGGGAAGCGGAACGAGCGGGCCATGGGATCTCCACCGGGACGGGATGCGCAGGCGCACGGCGCCGGGGCGCGCAGGCACGCGCGGTCCCGGTCCGGCCACCCCCCCTCCGGGGGCGGCGGGGGGCGAGCATACCCCCAGGCCCGCAGGCGCCCCCGCTTTCGCGGCGCAGGGTCGGCAGGGTCCGGGGGCGCGGCCGCCGGGGACGCCCCCGGGGGGTTGACGGGCCCCGGTCCGGCCCGCAGGGTGGCGGCATGCCCCCGCCCCGCCCCCGGCCTCCCCCCCGCGGCCGCGCCCTGCTGCGCGCGTCGCTCCTGGCGGGGCTCGCGCTGGCCGGGGGCCCGTGGGCGGGCCCCACGCCGGCCGCCGCCGCCCCCCGGGTCGAGCCCCTGACCCTGGGCCTGCTGGGCAGCGCCGCCGACGGACGGGGGTTCTCCGCCGCGCAGGCCGGGCTCAAGGCCGTGGCCGCGTTGCCGGGGCTCCCGGACGATCCCGCCCGGCCGCTCGAGGTCGTGGCCGCCGACGACGGCGGGAGCGTGGCGGGCCTGGAGGCGGCGGTCAAGACGCTCCGGGCCCGGCGCGTGTCCGGCGTCGTGGCCCTGCCCTCGGGGGACCTGCGCGAGGCCTACGCCGAGGCGGCGCGCCGCCTGAGGGTCCCGTGGATCGTGATCGGCCCCTGGGCCGCCGACGCGCTGCGCGCGGCGGGCGGCCTGTGGCACCTGGGCCCGTCGATCGCACGCCAGGGGCTCACGCTCGCCGACGCGCTGCGCTCGCCGCTGGGCGCCGAGAGCGCGGCCGTGCTCCACGATCCGGGCTCGGCGGGGCGCGAGCTCGCCGACGCGCTGCGCCGCAACCGGCCTCCGGTGGCCCGCGACCTGGGCGCCTTCGAGCTCGGGCCCGGCGTCGAGGCCGAGGCCGTGGCGCAGGCCGCTGCCACCGGCGCCCAGTGGCTGGTCGTGGCGGCCACCGGCCGCGCGCTCGAGGCCTGCGCGAAGGCCCTGGAGGGGCTCGAGCCCGTGCCCCGCTGCCTGTTCGCCGACCTGGCCCGCTCGGCCACCGTGCAGGCCCTGGCGCCGCGGGTCTTCGAGGCCGGCGTGCTGCTGGGCGGGCCCGACCCCGAGGGCGAGGGCCGGCTGGGCGAGACCTTGCTCAGCACGCTCGAGCGCCAGGGAGCGCCCGAGGACGAGCTCGCGGTGCGCGCCGCCGAGGCGGGCCGGCGCCTGCTGCTGGCGGCCCGGCAGGCCGGGTCCGACGCGCACAAGAAGCTCGTCGAGGCGCTGGCGCCGGAGCGGCCCGTCGCCGGCCTCCTGGGCACCTATGCTTTCGACCCCTCCGGCTCCACGCGCGCGTTCCCCTGCCGGCTCTGGCGCGTGCGCCCCGGCGGGCGCTTCCAGGAGTGGCCGGCCGGCCTGCTGCCCACGCCGGCCTGCGGCCCTCCGTTGGGCTTCGGCCGCCCGGGCGTGCCCCCGCGCGCGCGCAAGGCGCGCCTGGGCTGGCTCACCTGGGGCGAGAAGCCCGTGCGCACGATCGAGCAGGATCTCGCCGCGCTGCACCTGAGCTCGGGCGGCTACGACCCGGAGCTCGACGGGCTCGTGCGCGACGAGATCCTGGCGCGGGCCATCCGCATCGCCTACCAGCTGTTCCGCCGCGAGCCCGACGGGACGGCCATCCCGGGCTGGTCGTGGGGGCTGGCGCTGACGACGGAGAAGCCGGCCGAGGTGCGCCCGGCCGAGGTCTGGGTGGCCACGGTCGCGGGCGACGACCCCGACGCGGGCGGCCGCGTCACCGGCGCGGGCACGGTGGCCGTGTACGCCACGTTCCTCCAGCGCACGATGTACGTGCAGCACCGGCTCGAGCCGCCCCTCACCGTCGAAGACAAGCCGTTCCTGCTCGCGCGGCACCGCTGGGGCGAGGACCGCGCGCGCGACCGGCGCGCCCAGGAGCTGCAGTGCCTCGTGGACGGGTTCGCCAGCGCCATCGCCCTCACGCTGGCGCACGAGTTCGGGCACCTGTGCGGCTGCGGCCACGACACCGAGCACCCCACGTCGATCATGAACGTGGTGGCCGGGGCCGGCGCCTCCTGGGAGGAGGCCGTGTGGATCCCGGCCCACCAGCGCAACCTGACCACCACCCTGGGCATCGAGGGGGTCGAGAAGTGAGCCCCCCCGACGACCCCGTGGAGCGCGCCGTGCCGGTCTCCGGCGGCGCCGGAGGCACCGACGCGGCCTCCTGGGAGCAGCGCTACCGCGAAGGGCGCACGCGCTGGGATCTGGGCGGGGCGCCCCCCGCGCTCGTGCGCGCCATCGCCGCCCGCCCGGCGCCACCCGCGCGGGCCGTGCTCGTGCCGGGCGCGGGCTTCGGCCACGACGCGTTCGCCTGGGCCCGCGCGGGCCACGCCGTGACCGCCGTGGACCTGGCGCCCAGCGCCTGCGCGGCGCTGCGGGCCCGGGCCGAGCGGGCGGGGCTCACGCTCACCGTGCTCGAGGCCGACGTGCTGGCCCTGCCCGGGAGCCTGGCGGGCGCCTTCGACCTGGTCTGGGAGCAGACCTGCTTCTGCACGCTGCCTCCGGCGCTGCGGGGGCGCTACGTCGCGGCCATGGCGGCGGCGCTGCGACCCGGCGGCAGCTACCTCGGCCTCCTGTGGAACCACGGCCAGCCGGGAGGGCCGCC
Source organism: uncultured Planctomycetales bacterium (assembly GCA_964588235.1). GTDB lineage: Bacteria > Planctomycetota > PLA2 > PLA2 > JAEUHO01 > CAZPOZ01. The sequence continues at coordinate 3,824 of CAZPOZ010000158.1, read as the reverse complement.
CTTCGACGTGGCCTGGCCCGAGGTGCGGCCGGCGTTCCTCGAGCACTTCGTCGAGCGGGGGGCCGAGGCGGTGGCCGACGCCGTGCCCGGACGCTCCCACGAGACGCTGGTCACCCTGGAGCGGCGCTGAGCGGCGGCTGCCCGCGCGCTCAGGGGAGCAGGGCGAAGCGGCCGTCCCGCGCGTGCAGCCAGCGCTGGTTGCGGCGCAGCCACAGCAGCAGCCGGCCCCGCGCCAGGGGGTGGCGGTCCACGCCCTCGAGGCGCTCCTCGGGCAGCAGGGCGGTCAGCGCCTCGAGCGCGCGCTGGCGCACGGCGGGCTCGGGGTCGCCGAGCGCCTCGGCCAGGCGCAGCAGGCTGGCCGGGCCCTCGGCCAGGGCCCGACGCACGAGCTCGGCCGGGGCCGGCGGCGGGTTCTGGCGCGGGTCGGCCGGAACGGGGGCCGGGGCGCCCGGCGGCGGCGGGGCCCCGTCGGGCGAGGGGGCCGGGGCCGGCGTCACGGCCCCGGGCGCGCGCGGCGGCGGCGTGAAGGCCCGCGGCGGCGGCGCGGCCCGGGTGAGGAACAGCAGGGCGAAGCAGGTGGCGTACAGGGGGGCCTCGGCGACCCAGGAGCCGTCGCGGGTCTGGCTGCGGAGGAGCTGCGCGGTCCCCTCGTCGAACCACGAGCGCCCGGCCACGCGCTCGCGCTCGGCCAGCACGAAGGCGCGCTCCAGCGTCCAGAGGTAGTAGTGCAGCCAGCCCCGTCCCGCGTTGCGCTGCCGCTGCCCCTGGACGCCTTGCGCGGGGCCGGGGTTGCGCTGCAGGTCGTAGTTCAGCGTCAGCCAGCGCAGCGCCGCCTCGCGCGCCGACACCAGCTCGCGGTCCAGCGGGGCCCCGGGCGGGCGCGCGGCCTCCAGCACGGCCAGGCAGGCCACGGCGGCGGCGGTCATGCTGCCGCTGGGCTGCGAGGAGGCGCCGCCCGACGCGTAGCCGTGACCGCCGTGCGCCGCGCGCGAGCCGACCCACCAGCCGCGCGCGCGGCTCAAGGTCTCCTCGGGCACCGTCAACCCCGCGCCCACCGCCGTGCCCAGGGCCAGCAGGGCCAGCTGCGTGTTGCTGTTGTCGCCCACCTCGGGGCCGCCGCGGCCCGTGTCGCCCGGCTCGCCGGCGTAGCCCCACTGGCCGTTGCGGGCCTGCGTGCGGGCGAGCAGGTCCACGAGGCGCTGGAGGCGCGGCCGGTCCTGCGCCCGCCCCCGGGCGTCGAGCACCAGCAGCAGCAGCGCCGTGGCATAGGTGCCCGGGTCGCGGTCGCGGGCCCGCTCGCGACCGGGTCCCTCCCGGTCGAGCCAGGCGAGGGTGCGCTGAACGCGCCGCTCCTCGGGGTCGTCCCCGCGGCCGGTCAGCCCCGCGTGCAGCAGGGCGAGCGCGGCCAGGGCCGTCTCGCCCAGCGCCTCCCCGCCGCCGCCGAAGGACCCGTCGGGGCGTTGCTCGGCCAGGAGCCAGCGCGCCCCGCGGTCGATGGCCGCGTCCACCGCGGCGCGTTCGGGGGCTCCGGACGGCGGGTCGGCCGGGAGGGTGCGGGCCGACCCGAGCGCGAGCAGCAGCGCCAGGGCGCGGACGGCGCGCGGGGGGGCGGGGAGGCTCGTCACGCTCACGAGGGTACGAACGTCCGCCCCGGACGGGGTGCAGCCTGAGGGCCCCGGTACGATCCGGGCATGACGGCGCGCCTGAGGCTCGTCACCTGGAACATCCACAAGGGCATCGGGACCGACCGGCGCTACCGTCTCGAGCGCACGATCGAGGTGCTCCGGGCGCTGGACGGCGACGTGGTCTGCCTCCAGGAGGTGGACGAGGGCGTGGCGCGCAGCGGCCGGGAGAGCCAGATCGTGCGCCTGTCCGAGGCGCTGGGCTACCCCCACGCGGCCCTGGGCCTCAACGTGCGCGTGGGCGCCGGCGGCTACGGCAGCGCCACCCTCTCGCGCCACCCCCTGTGGGAGGTGCGCAACGTGGACCTGACCGTGCCCCCCAAGAAGCGGCGCAGCGGCCTGGTCTGCCGGGTGGACCACGGGCCTCCCGGGGGCTGGGTGCTCGCCAACGTCCACCTGGGGCTGATGCACCTGGAGCGTCGCGTGCAGGTGCGCCGGCTGTTGGCGCACCTCTTCGAGGATCCCGTCGAGGACCGGCCGCTGGTGATCGCCGGCGACTGGAACGAGTGGGGCAGCCGGCTGGTGCGCGGCACGCTGCACGCGGCGGGCTTCCACCTGGCGCGCCTGGACCACCACGGGCCCCGGGGCGTGGCCACCTTCCCCAGCCGGCGGCCGCTGGTCGCCCTGGACCGCATCCTCTACCGCGACCCCGTGCGCTGCCACCACGTCGCCTGCGTCGCCGACGGGCCCGCCCGCGAGGCCAGCGACCACCTGCCGGTGGTGGTCGAGCTGGAGACGCCGGTCCGCCGGCCCTGAGCGCCGGGGGGCGTGGACGGCTCACCAGGAGAGCGCGGCGATGCGCTCGGCGGCGCGGCGCGTGTCGGCGAGGCTCGGGACCAGCGCGAAGCGCACGTGCCCCGCGCCGGGGTTGCTGCCGTCGGCCACGGGGTCGGAGAGCCACTCGCCGGGCGTGGCGACCACGGCCACGGAGGGGTCCAGCAGCCGACGGGCAAGCTCGACGCCCGAGAGCCCCGGCGGCGCCTTCTGCCACACGTAGAGGGTGCTGGCCGGAGGGTGGACCTCGAGCCCCGAGCGCGCCAGGCCGTGGCAGAGCACGTCGCGCTTCTCCCGGTACTCGGCGCAGAAGGCCCGCACGTGCTCCTCGTCGCCCAGCGCGGCGGCCGCCGCGTCCTGGATGAAGGTGGGCGTGCCCGAGTCCACGTTCGTCTTCACCTTGCGGAAGGTCGCCACCAGGCGCGCGTCGCCGCACACCCAGCCCACGCGCCACCCGGTCATCGCGCTGCGCTTGCTGAGCGAGAAGAAGGCCAGGCAGCCCTCCTTGGACGCCTCCAGGGCCGAGGGCGGCGCCGTGGGCGTGAACCAGATCTCGCTGTAGGCCTCGTCGCTGAGCACGATCCAGCCGTAGCGGCGGGCCTCGGCGAAGAGGCGCTCGTAGAAGGCGCGGTCGGCCACGGCGCCCGTGGGCGAGTTGGGGTAGCAGACCCAGATGGCCTTCGCGCGGCGCTTGACCTCCTCGGGGAGGGCGTCGAGGTCGGGCAGGAAGCCGTGGGCGCGGGTCAGGGGGTAGAACCAGGGCGTGCCCTCGGCGAAGAGCGTCCCGCGCTTGTAGGGCGGGTAGCCCGGGGACGGCATCAACACGAGGTCGCCGGGATCCACCAGCCCCTCGTGCACGTTGAAGACGGCCTCCTTCGAGCCGATCGTGGCGCAGATCTCCGTCGCAGGGTCCAGCCGCACCCCGAAGCGCCGCCGCATCCACCCGGCCACCGCCTCGCGGAAGGCTGGATCGCCCTCGTAGGCGGGGTAGCCCGAGGCGGCGCGCTCGTCCACGGCGCGCTTGGCGCGCTCGCGCACGAGGGCCGGGGTGGGCACGGTCGGGTCGCCCACGCCGAAGTCGATCGGCCGGATGCCCTGGGCCTCCAGCGCGGCCACGCGCTTCTGGACCTCGTCGAAGGCATAGCCTCCGAGCCGGGACAGGCGCTGGGCCGGGCGGATCTCGACGGCGGGGGAGGGCTCGTTCATGGCCGCGGAGTATCGCGGCCCGGCGCCCGCGCGCCTGCTTTGCGCCGCGCCCGCCCGGGCGGTGGTCGCGTGGGGGCCGGTCGCCGCTGCGGCCGCGGGTAGGATCGCGGCCGCCCGTCGCGGAGCCCCCGGGTGCCCCACCGCCCCCCCGGCCGGATCGGT
>CAZPOZ010000157.1:0-6927 GCA_964588235.1 uncultured Planctomycetales bacterium | reverse complement strand
TCTCCGTGGCGGTGGGCAGCGGCACCGACCTGGCCCGCGAGACGGCGGCGGTGAGCCTCCTGGGCGACGACCTGACGCGGCTGCCCGGGCTGCTGCGGGCCGCGCGGCGGACCCGGCGCACGGCGGCGCTCAACCTCGTGTGGGCCTTCGGCTACAACGCGGTGGCCGTGACCTGGGCCGTGCTGGGGGAGCCGGCGCCCGTGCTGGGGGCCCTGGCCATGGTGGCGTCGAGCCTGTGCGTGATCGCCAGCTCGGTGCGCCTCAGGGCCCGGCTGCCCGAGGACTTCGATCCGACGCCCCCGCGCCCGGCCCCCCCGACGGATCCGACGGCCGGTCCGGGGCCTGCGCCACCGGCCGCGGGCACGGTGGGGCCGCCGAGGGCGGAGATCCACCCCCCCGGCTAGACTCTGCGCCGCGAGGTTCCCGTGAGCCAGACCTGGTTCCTGTTCCTGCTGTGCTTCGTCATGGGCTTGGCCGCCTGGCTGGCCTTCTGGTGGAGCGTGCGCACGGGGCAGTTCCAGGAGGCCGACGACGTCGCGGCCGAGATGCTCGAGCTCGACCGTCTTGACGGCACCGAGCCCCGGGAGCCGGGCGGGCCGGAGCTGGCGCGGCGGCGAGCAGGCCTTGGCCGTCCCGAGGCCCCCAACGGAGGAGTCCGATGAGCACCCACGGCGCGAGCGAGGGCACCTCCGGGCACGCGGCTGCCCACGGCGACGCCGACGTCCACGTGTTCGACACGGTGGGCATCGAGGAGGGCAACGCCCGCGTGCCTCGCTGGTACCTGTTGGCGATGGGGCTGCTGGTGCTCTTCTGCGCCGTCTACGTCGGGCGCTACCTGATCGGCGCCCAGCCCAGCGCGGCCGAGCTCAAGCACTCGAAGTAGGCCCGCGGCGTGCCTGCGGCCCCCGCCCCGGAGCCGGCGAGCCCGGTGCCGGCCAGCCGGGATCGGGCGACCCTGGCCCCCGGGCTCCAGGCGCCGCCGGTGACGCGCCCGGTCGAGCGCCTGCTCGTGCGTCTGCCCGGGTGGCTGGGCGACGTGGTCATGGCCGGGCCCACGGTCGCCGCCCTGGCGCGCGGGCTGCCCGGCGCGCGCATGACGGTCCAGGTGGCCGCGCCGTTCCTGCCCTTGGCCCGGCTGCTGCCCGGCGTGGCGGAGGCGGAGGCGGCGCCCCGCGTGACGGGGCTGGGCAGCGCCTGGCGCGCGGCCCGCGCGCTCCGGGCCCGCCGGTTCGACGCCGCCGTGGTCATGCCGCGTGGCGCCCGGGCGGCGTTGCCCGTGCGGCTGGCGCGCATCCCCGTCCGGGTGGGCTTCTCGGGGCCCGGGCACCGCTGGCTGCACACGCACCGCGTGCGGGGCTGGCGGCCGCTGCGGTCGGCCCACCGCAGCGCGTTCTACGGCGCCCTGGCCCTGCCCTTCGGCCAGGCGCCGGAAGGCCCCCTCGAGCTCGTCGCGCCGCCGGAGGCGCTGGCGCAGGCCGAGGCGCTGCTGCTGCGCCTGGGGCGTCGGGGCGAGCGGCCGCTCGTGGCCCTGGAGCCGGGGGCGCGCTACGGCCCGGCCAAGTGCTGGCCCCCCGGGCGCTTCGGCGAGCTGGCGCGGCTGCTCCTGCGCGAGGGCCTGGACGTGGTCACCGTGGGCACGGCGCGCACGCGGGACGTGGAGGCCGAGGTGGCCCGTGCGGCCGGCCCGGGGCTGCTGTGCGCCGCCGGACGGACGGACGACCTGGCCACGTTGCTCGGCCTGCTCGCTCAGGCCAACCTCCTGGTGACCAACGACACGGGCCCCATGCACGTGGCGGCGGCGCTGGGCACGCCGGTGCTGGCGCTGTTCGGGGCCACCGATCCCGTCGTGAGCGGCCCGCGGGGCCCGGGGCCCCGCCGCGTGCTCTCCGACCCCGAGCCCTGCAGCCCCTGCTTCCTGCGCGACTGCCCGATCCCCGGGCACCCGTGCCTGTCGAAGATCGGCGCCACGCGCGTGCTGCGCGAGGCCCAGGCGCTGCTGGGGAGGCCGGGGCCAGGCGCCTGAGCCGCGCCGCGCGTCGGCGCGGCGCGCGAGATTGCTCGCCGCGTCAGCGCGGCGCGTGAGGCTGCGCGCCGCGTCAGCGCGGCGCGTGAGGCTGCGCGCCGCGTCAGCGCGGCGCCGTGACGCTGGGCGTCGCGCGGGTGAGGAACAGCAGGGCGCAGCAGGTCGCGCGCAGGGGCCCGTTCAGGCGCTGGAGGCGCAGCTCCTCGAACGAGCCGTCGTGCAGCTGGGCCTGGCGCAGGTGGCGCGCGCCCTCGGCGTACCAGGCGCGGCCGCCCAGGCGCTCCAGCGAGAGCAGCTGCCCGAGGCGCTGCGCCGCGTACAGCCAGGCGTAGCTGCTGGCGTCGGACTCGTTGCGCTCGACCACGCCCTGCGCGACGATCGTCTCGCGCGTCAGGTCGGCGTGCCGCTCGAGCCAGTCCAGCGAGCGCTGCACGCCCGGGATCCCCGTGAGCTCCTCCTGGGTGAAGCTGCGCTTGGGCTCCCGGCCGGCGCGGGAGAGCACCAGCAGCGCGGCCACCGACGCCACGTCCGTCGCGGTCATGAAGGCCCCCCGGCGCTTGCTCTTGCTGAGCATGCCGGTGGACTTGCTGGCGCCCTGGAAGGCGCGGTCCCACACGCTCGCGGGGACGCGCGCGCCGGCCCGCTGGGCCAGGAAGAGCGACTCCAGCGCGAACAGGGCCGAGAACTCCTCCCCCGCGTCCTTGTCGGCCAGGACCCGCCCCCAGAGCCCGCCCGGGCGCTGCCCCTTGACCAGCAGGTCCACGAGCCCCTGGACGCGGCCGCCCCCGGCTTCCCCCCGGTCCGCGACGAGGGCGCGGAGCACGAGGGCGCACTCCTGGACGCCCACCTCCTCGGCGGGCTCGCCGAGCAGCACGTCGGCGTCGGCGCGCAGGCGGCTCCAGGCTCCTGCGACGCGGGGGTCGGACGGCGTGAGGCCCGCGGCGGACAGCGTCCAGAGCGCCATGGCGTTGGCGAACGGGATGGCCTTCCCGAGGATCCCGGCCTGATCGGCCGGTTGCGCGCGGAACTCGCGCAGCGCGAAGCCGCCCTTGGGGCTCAGGTGCGTGAGCAGGTAGGCCACGGCCCGCTCGCGTACGGCCCCCAGCGCGGCCTGCTCGTCGGGCCCGAGCGTGGTGCGGGCCGCCGGGGCAGCCCCCGTCGCCAGCCCCGTGCCCTCGCAGCCCGCGCAACCCGGCGCGCTCAGGTCCTGCGTGCCCTTGCCTGCGCAGGGGTCGCAGCGGCGCCGCTTCCCGGAGCAGTCCTCACACAGGTTGCGACCCGTGCTGCCGCAGCGCCCGCAGCCCGAGCCGCGGCAGGTGAGGCACAGGATCAGCCCTTCGCCGTAGCAGGTGCCGCAGCGCGCCCACCCGGTCGCGCGGCACTCCCCGCAGGCGCCCAGCACGCCGGCCCCCTCGCACCAGGCGCAGCGGGCGGGCCCCCCCGAGGCGGGCTCGCCGCCGGCCTCCGGGCAGGGCACCGTCCGACGGCCCTTGCAGAGCAGGCAGGGCAGCACCCGGCGGCCGCTGGCGGAGCACAGGCGGCAGGGCTGGCGCACCTTCCCCGAGCAGTGGAGGCAGAGGAAGCTGCCCGTGCCCGCGCAGCCCAGGCACTCGACCTCCCGGTCGCCTCCCACCGGATGCCAGCCCTGGAGGCAGCCGGGGACGCGGCAGTAGGCCCCACCGCCGCAGGAGGCGCAGGCCACCTGCCCGAGCCCCGAGCAGGCCTCGCAGGCGACCTCCCGTCGGCCCTGGCCGGCGCAGGCGGGGCACGGGATCCGCCCGGCGGCGTCGCAGGGCGGGCGCGGACCCGCGGCCAGCAGCGGGCCCAGGGCCGCGGCGGGGGCGGAGCCGAACGCGGCGCTCCAGGCCGCGTCGCCTCCGAGGCCGGGCGCGCTCGCCTTCTCGACCAGCACGCCCAGGTCCGTGCGTCCCTCGAGCACGCGTCCGAGGGCCCGGCCCAGGAGGCGCGCGGCTGCGTCGTTGGCCACCTCCTGGATCCCCAGCAGCGCCGCCGCGCTGCCGCTGCGCAGGCCCGCCCAGCGCGCGCAGACGTGCAGCGGCGCCTGAGCGGCCGTCGGGCTCAGGCGCTCCTCGAGCCAGGCCTCGAGCCCTCGCCGGAGCCAGGCCGGCGCGCCCTCGGGCAGCGCGGCGGCCCGCAGCGCCCGGCGCGCGAACGCGTGCGCCAGCGAGCCGGGGCCGCCCCGGGCGGAGGCGTGCGCGCCCAGCTCGCGCAACCACTGGCAGGCCTCCAGGGCCTCGGCGGCCGCCTCGCGCGCCGGCGGGGGGCCGTCGCGCCGCGTCCGCCGTACGGGGGCGGGCGGGGGGCCGGCCGGGGCCACCCGTGGCTCCCGCAGGAGCAGGACTGCCCCGTCCGGGCTCTCCAGGACCGACGGGAGGCCGCCGGCCACCCGCACGCGCAGCACGGCGAGGGCCGGCGGGGTGCGGGGCACCGCCAGCCCGGCCGCACGCAGCGTGTCCAGGGCCCGAGCCTCGAGCGCCTCGAGCGCCCGACGGCGGTCGAAGCGCCCCTCCTCCTCGCGGTCGAAGAGGGTCAGGTTCCCGGAGGTCGTGCCGTCCCCTCCCCGGTCCAGGGCGGCCGCAAGCGCCGGGAGGCTGGCGGCCAACGCGTCGGGCGCGGCAACGGGCTGGGCCAGCGTGTCCCAGGCGCGGGCGACCGCCTCGTCGCCCCGGGCCCCCGGCAGCATGAGCGCCAGGAATCCGAGCGAGAGGGTGGCGTGCGCCACCACGCAGGCCGCCACACGCCTTGCCGACCGAGGTCCACGCATGTCCTGGCTCCGCGTTCTCCGACGGCGGAGGGCGGATCCCGCCCGCTCCCACCGCGTGCGGGAGGAGGCTAGCCGAAGGACCAGGGGCGCGCTTGGGCCCGGGGCGGCCCCGGGGGCCGCCGTGCTCCTCCTACGCGGGCCAGAAGGCGGCGAAGACGCCGGCGGTCACGAGCCCGTAGACCAGGCCGTCGAAGACGTAGCGCAGGGTGCTGCCCCAGGGGCGCCCCTTCCAGATCGAGTCCTGCACGTCGCCGGCGGCGTACCCCAGCACCGCGGCGGTGCCCGCCACGCGGAACACGTTCAGGTAGGCGGCTCCGGGGGGCAGGGCCAGGCGCGTGAGGTAGGCCGTGAACAGGCCGATGCCCACCGAGTAGAGGAACCACTGGAGCAGGCTGCGGCCGATGGCCGGAGGCGCGTTCTCGGCCACGACCAGCCGCACGACGGGCCCCTCGCGGTACTTGGCCACCATCTCGGGCGACCCGAGCTCGCTCATCGAGGCCGGGCAGGGCACGTTGTAGGTGTTGCCGGGCAGCAGCCGGGCCTGGCGCAGGGCGGTCCGCAGCCCCTCCTCGTCGGGCGCCGGCTTGCACTCGCCCTTGTGGATCGGCAGCACCATGTGGATCACGCTGCTGACCACGAAGACCGCCGCCGCCGCCACCAGCACGGCCAGCCACAGCTCGCTCAGGAACGCCATCGGTCACCTCCGGCGGCCAAGGTACGGGGAGCCCCCGGCCCGATGCAACAGGTCCGCCGCCCCCCGGGCGGCGTGGGCGCGGCCGTTCAGGGAGAGGTGTCGGACCCGGAGTCGCCTTCCGTTCCGCTGCCGCCGGCCTGCCGGCCGGCCGGGCGGGCGCCCATGGTCACCGCCCCCGCGGTGGCGACCTCCCCGGCTACGCCTGCGCGCGCGCCCCCGGCCCGACCCCCGGGTCGGCCTGGCCCGGCTCCTCGCCGTCGCCCCCGGCCGGCCCGCCCTCCTCCGAGTCGAAGGCCGCCCGCCGCTGGGCCAGCGACAGCGACAGCCAGCGCTCGCGCTGGGCGTCGGGGATCGTCAGGAAGCGCGCCAGCCGCCCGTACTCGCGCGCGGCCCGGCTGTGGGGGAAGGCCCGCGTGATGGGCTCGCACACCAGCGGCGCCCGCAGCAGCGTCGGATCGAGGTGGATGGGGTCGAGCACGCGGCCGGGGAAGGCCTCCTCGATCGCGTCGAGGATCTCCGTGGCCAGCCGGATGCGCCGGTCCACCTTCGTGGGCAGCAGCCACACCCGCAGGTCGTGGCGCATCTTCTGCTTGAGCAGCGCGAAGGTGTTCGTCAGGTCGCCGATGGCCTTGATCGAGTACGACTGGGTCTCGATGGGCACGACGACCTCCTGGGCGGCCAGGAGCGCGTTGATCGTGATCCGCGACAGGTTCGGAGGGCAGTCGAAGAGGATCACGTGGTAGCGGTCGAACAACGGCTCGAGCTTCGTGCGCAGCACGTGCTCGCGCATGAAGACGTCCTGGAGCTTGGCCTCGACGTTGCACAGGCGGATGTCGGCCGGGATGGCGTGCACGCCGTCGAGCGCCGTCTCGAGGATCACGGCCTCGGGCCCGACGTCGTCGCGGACCAGCAGGTCCTCGCTCGTGGCCGAGAGCTGGTCGGGATCGAAGCCCAGCGACGAGGTCAGGTTGGCCTGTGCGTCCAGGTCGATCACCAGCACGCGCCGGCCCAGGTCGGCCAGCGCGGCCGCCAGGCTGAAGACGGTGGTGGTCTTGCCCACCCCGCCCTTCTGGTTGACGACGCACACGCGGCGGGCCAGCCCCCGCCCGCCCAGCTCGACGCAGCGCTCGGCCTGGGCGAAGCCGTAGACCGGCGCGCCCTGGGCGTCGCGCGCCGGCACCCCCAGCAGCCCCTGCGCCTCCCAGGCCCGCACCCGGCTCTGCGGCACGCCGGCCAGCGCCGCCAGCTCCGCGAGGGTGTAGGTCTTGACCGACATGGGCGACGGGCCTCCGGGGCGCGGACTGTACCCCCGCCGGCCGACGCTTCAACGGCAACGGCGCCCAGCGGGGGGTCGTGGGCCAGTCTCCTTGCGCCCAGGGCGGGCGACGCGCTGGGCTCGAGGGCGCTCAGGCCCGCATCGGCTCG
>CAZPOZ010000156.1:0-7017 GCA_964588235.1 uncultured Planctomycetales bacterium | reverse complement strand
GCCTTGCCCTTGATCGCCTGGTAGATGATCAGGTTGACCAGCTTGATGATCGGCGCGTCGGAGCCGTCCTCCGACCCCTTGGCCACGTCCACGACCTCGTCCACGTCGTCCGCGGACGGCCCGAGCTCCATGTCGGGGTCCACCTCGTCGAGCACCTTGGCGATCTTCTCGGCGTCGTCGGTCCCGTAGAGCGCGGCGACGGCCTTCTGCACCTGCGGCTCGAGGGCCAGGCACAGGCGCAGGTCGCACCCGGTGGCCAGGCGCAGGTCGTCGTGCTTGACCACGTCGAAGGGGTTGCTGACGGCGATCGTCAGGATGCCCCCCATCTTGCTCACGGGGCAGCAGCCCGTGCTCTGGGCCAGCTCGAGCGGCACCGTCTGCACCAGGTCCCGGTGCAGGGCGAGCCGCGAGAGGTCCACGGGCGGGACCCCCAGCCGGTCGGCCAGCAGCCCCAGCAGGTCGCCCTCGGCGAAGGCCCGCTTCTCGAGCAGGAACTCGGTGACGCTCTTCTCGCCCGAAGCGGCCACCTGGCTGGCCTCGGCCAGCAGCGCCATGTCCACGAGCCCGCCCTCCTCGAGCAGGCGCACGATGCGGCGGTTGAAGCTGACCATGGGGGGCTCCTAGGCGCGGGCCAGGGTGCGCTTGAGGTCCTCGACGTCGGCGCTGTACGACATCGCCTGCTCGAGCGTGATCTCGTGCCGCCGGACCAGGTTGCACAGCGACTGGTTCATCGTCTGCATCCCCAGCTTCCCGCCCGTCTGGATGATGCTGTAGATCTGGTGGGCCTTGTCGTCGCGGATCAGCGCGCGGACGGCCGAGTTCGCGATCATGATCTCCAGGGCCAGCGCCCGCCCCTGCCCCGTGGCCGAGGGGATCAGCTGCTGGCAGAACACCGCCTGCAGCGTGAAGGAGAGCTGCGTGCGCACCTGCTGCTGCTGGTGCGCGGGGAACACGTCCACGATGCGGTTGATCGACTGCACGCAGTCGGAGGTGTGCAGGGTGCCGAAGGTGAGGTGGCCGGTCTCGGCGATCGTCAGCGCCGCCTCGATCGTCTCCGTGTCGCGCATCTCGCCCACGAGCACCACGTCCGGGTCCTGGCGCAGCGCGCTGCGCAGCGCGCGGTGGAAGTCCTTCGTGTCCGACCCGATCTCACGCTGGTTGAACAGGCAGCTCTTGTTGCGGTGCAGGAACTCGATCGGGTCCTCCACGGTCACGACGTGGTCGGAGCGCGACTCGTTGATGTGGTCGAGCATGGCCGCGAGGCTCGTGGACTTGCCGCTGCCCGTGGCGCCGGTGAACAGCACCAGCCCGCGCGGCAGGCCGGCGATCTCCTCGCAGATCGCCCGGGGCAGGCCCAGGTCCTCGAAGCGCTTGACCACGGCCGGGATCATGCGCAGCACGGCCGCCACGCTGCTGCGCTGGTGGAAGACGTTCACCCGGAAGCGACCGAGCCCTTCGACGCCGAACGACAGGTCGAGCTCGAAGTCCCGCTCGAAGCGGGCGATCTGGTCGCTCGTCAGGAACGAGTAGATCAGGTTCTTCGTGGCGTCGGGCTTGAGCAGGTCGTGCTCGGTGTCGATCAGCGTGCCGTCCACCCGGATCTTGGGCGGCGAGCCCGCGGAGAGGTGCAGGTCCGAGCCGTGCCGCTCCACCAGGAGCTGCAGGAGTTCCTCGATCGTCACCGTCGCCATGCGCCACCACCTCACGGTCCCCCCGGGCGCGCGCCCGGGGCAGGTGGCCACCTATCGACGCCGCATGGTGCGCCGCTTGAACGCCAACGGCAGGCGCCGGCCCCGGGGCCGGCCGGGCCGCGGACCGCAGGCCGGGGGCGGCCGGGACACGAACGCCGCACGAACGCAGACGGGCGGCAGCAGGCCGTTCAAGGCCCGCTGCCGCCCGGGGGTCGAGGTCCGGCGGAGCCGGGGGTCAGAACGAGACGGCGATGTCCACGCGGCGGTTCTTCGCCTTGTCGCCCGTGCTGCTCTCGGGGCTCACCAGGGGCTCGCTCTCGCCCCGGCCGTCCACGTCGATGTAGGAGCGCACGCCGTTCTCCGAGAGCACCCGCGCCACCGTCTGGGCCCGCGCCCGGCTCAACGCCGTGTTGTCGGGCCAGGGGCTCTTCTTGATGGGCGACATGTCGGTGTGGCCCACCACCTGCACGCGCGCCGTCGGGGCCACCTGCAGCCCCTCGGCCACCGCCTGCAGCGTCTTGGCCAGGGCGACGTCGCCCTTGAGGTTGTCGGAGCCGGCGCGGAAGGCGTCGGTCAGGCGCACGGTGACCGTGCTCCCCCGCTGCGTCGCGCTGACGCCGCGGCTCCTCAGGGTCTCGGCGAAGCGGGCCGCTTCCGCCTCACCGACGCCGCCCAGGGGGGCCGGCTCGGGCGCGGGCATGGCCAGCGGGGCCGGGGGGGGCATGACCGGCGCCGGCGCCGGCTGTGCCGCGATGATGTCGAGCTTGCGGTTGAGCTCGGCCACCTGGGCACCCAGCCCGCTGACCTTGTCGTCCACGCGGGTGAGGTCGGTGCGGGTGGCCGCGTCGGGGGAGGGCACGTACACCGGGGCCGGGGCCTGGGCCACGGTGGGCGCGGGGGCCGGGCAGCAGGCCTTGCGGCTGCGGCAACCGGGAGCCACGGCCACTGCGGCCATGGCGAGGAGGGGCAGGACGCTGCGGAGCGTCGGGGACGGGCGGGTCATCGGGGCAGTCTCCAGGTCAGGGCGCCTGGGGCACGCCGGAGGGCCTGAACCTCCGGCGCGCCCGCAAGCAGCGGGGGGTCAGCGCGGCGAGATGTAGATCTCGACGCGGCGGTTCTGGGCCTTGGCGCGCGGGGTGCCGCCCTTGGCGAGCGGGTTGCGGGCGCCGACGCCCTCGGTCTGAATCTGGCCCTCGGGCAGGCCGGCCTGCACGAGCAGCTTCTTCACGCCGTCGGCCCGGGCGAGGGAGAGCGCCTCGTTGCTCGGCCAGGGCGAGCGCTTGATCGGGTCGCTGTCGGTGTGCCCCTCGATGTGGATGCGGCTGCCGGGATAGCTCTGCTGCAGCACCTGGCTGAGCCGGGCCAGGGCCTCGACCGCCTTGGGGTTGGAGGCCAGCGAGTCGCTGCCGGGACGGTAGGCGTCTTCCAGCACGACGGCCACCTTGCGCTCCCCGGCCCGGTTCGTGCGCACCTCGACCGGCACCGTCACGCCCGCCCGCGCGAGGCGGTCGGACACGTCCCGGCGCAACGCATCCATCTCGGGGCTCTCGCGGAAGCGCCCCTCGGGCTGGGGCGGCGCCACGACCTTGGGCCGCGCGGCCAGCGCCGCGTTCTGGGCCTGGAGGCGCTGGAGCTCGGACTGCTGGGCGGCCAGCATCTGGGCGTTCTGCTGCGCCTGGGCCTCGGCGGCGGCGGCGCGCTGCTGCGCCTCGGCGGCCAGCGCCGCCTGGCGCTCGGCCTCCCGGAGGCGGCTCTCCTGCTCCTGCAGCTGGACGGCCGCGCGGTCCTGGGCCGAGAGCGCGCCCTGGAGCTGCCCTTCCAGCGTGCTGGAGCGCTGACGGAGGTCGGCGTTCTCCGCCGCGAGGATCTTGCCGCGGTCGCGGGAGCGGTTCTGGGAACAGCCCGCCAGCGCCCCCCCGAGGACCACCGTGCCAAGGACCGTCGTCACGGACGTCGCGACGACGAAAGCCACCCGCCCACTGCTCATGACCGTCTCCAGAGATCGCGGGTCGGAGGGGGCGGAGGCACGCCCACCTGCGGATCGCTGCCGCCCCGCCAGCGCCATCCGACCTGCGTGCTCGGATTCAACCCCCGCGCCCGGGGGCGTCAAGCGAAAAGCCACAACCGGTTGTGGTGCTAGGGGCGAAAATCCGCCAGCCCTGGGGACGGCTCGTTCCCTGCGTCGGTGGTCGGACGCGCCGCAGGCGGCGCAGCGCAGCGCGGCGACCGCTCCCGCCCGCCTCAGCGCACCAGCGACTGGGCCCAGGCCGGGTACGTGACCGTGAGCAAGTGGTGCACGTCGGCCGCGTAGAGCGCCGCGGCGGCTCCGCCCAGCGCGAGGTAGGGGCCGAAGGGCAGGTAGCGGTGCGAGGCTGCGAAGTACGACAGGTGCTCGCCCTGCTCGGCCGGCAGGCCGCGGACCAGGATCGCTGCCCGGCCGCCCCGCCCCGGCGCCGCCTCCGCCGCCCCCTTCACCGTCACGTCCTCGTCCATCAGCACGCGCACCTTGGGCAGGAGCGCCTCGAAGGCGAGCGGCCCCTCCGGGAGGGCGAGGCCCGGGGGCAGCTCGAGGCGGAAGGCCGGTGGCACGCCCCCCCGCTCGGGGGGGCGGCCCACCGGCGTGACCCAGGCCCGGTCCACGGTCAGCGCCGCCCCCCGCGCCCCCCGCAGGGTCAGCGCGAGCGGCTTGGGCTTCCCCCGGCCCAGCAGGACCACCAGGCCGTGCACGAACACGCCCCCCAGGCAGGCCAGGGTCAGGGCGTAGAGCGCGCCCAGGGGGCCGGTGAAGCCCCCGATGAGGCCCAGGAGCTTGGCGTCGCCCTGGCCCATGGCCTCCTTCTTGAGGATCAGGGTGCCCAGGAGCCGCACGCCGTACACCACGAGCAGGCCGGTGAGCACCCCGGCGCCCGCGTGCAGCAGGCGGTTCAGGCCGGGCTTGAGGCCGTGGATCCAGTCGCCGGGGTGCAGGGTCACCGCGGGGAGGACCGCCAGGCCCAGGGCGAGGAGCATGCCGGGCTTGGTGATCGCGTCGGGGATGATCCGGTGGTCGATGTCGATGAAGGTGACCGCCACCAGGGCCGCCAGCAGCAGGGCGACCACGCCGGCATCGACCGGGGCGGCCCCCAGGCGCAGGCCCGCCAGCACGAAGAGCAGGGCGGTCAGCGCCTCGACGGCGGGGTAGCGGGCGGAGATGGGCGCCCGGCAGTGCCGGCAACGGGCCCGGAGCAGCAGCCACGAGAGGATCGGCAGGTTGTCGGTCCAGCGGATCGCCCGGTTGCAGCGGGGGCAGTGGCTGCCCGGGTGCGCCAGGCTCTCCCCCCGGGGCAGCCGCCAGATCACCACGTTGAGGAAGGACCCGATGCACGCCCCGGCCAGGCCCATCACGGTCACCGTGAACGGCAGCGGCACCGAGGCGAGCAGCGTGGGGTCGAGCACGGTCAGGGCCGGCATCAGGCGGGCCCGCCGACCCGATCCAGGCCCCCGTCGGGGCGGACCCTGTGGAGCGCGCCGCAGCGCCGGCAGGGCCCGAGGGGCTCGGGCAGGCGCTCGCCGCAGTCGCAGGCGTGCCCCCGCGGCCGGGCCGGGGTGCCCAGCACCAGGCTCCGGGGAGCCACGTCACGCGTCACGACGGCCCCGGCCCCCACGAAGGCCCCCTCCCCCAGCGAGACGCCGCAGACGATCGTGGCGTTGGCGCCGATCGTGACCCGTCGGGCCACGCGGGTGGGGGCGAACTCGCCGCGCCGGGAGACGTGCGCACGGGGGTTGCGAACGTTGGTGAACACGGCGCTGGGGCCCACGAAGACCTCTTCGGCCAGCGTCACGCCCTCGTAGACCGAGACGTGGTTCTGGATGCGGCACCCCGGCCCGATCTCGACCCCCGGCCCGACGTAGCAGCCCTGCCCCAGGACGGTCCCGGCCCCCACCCGGGCGCCCGCACAGACGTGGGCGAAGTGCCAGACCTTCGTTCCCGGTCCCAGGACGGCCCCCGCGTCGATCACGGCGCTGGGATGGACGAAGGGCTGGGCGGAGGAGCCCCCGGCGTCCACGGTCAGGCGGGTCCCACGAGGGCCGACAGCACGTAGGCCAGCAGCATCGCGCGCTGGTCGCGGGAGACCTCCGGGAAGAAGACGCCCGTGTCGTACCCCTTGGGCCCCTTGTGGCTCCAGACCACGACCCCCCGCGTCTCCAGCCGCGCGTCGGCCTTGAGCCCCACGCGCGCCGCCGGCAGCCTCAGGGCCACCTGGATCTGGGTCATGGGCGCCAGGGCGCGGGAGCAGGTGAGCCGGGCCCCGGACTCGGAGAGGTCGATCAGGTCGAAGGCCTCCTCCTTCCGGTCCGCGCCGATGAAGACGCAGGGGAACGAGGCGGGGACCCGTTGGTGCTTGCGGCGTTCGGCGGCCATGGCCGGCCCTCCGTGTCGGACCCGAAGGCTACCATCCTCCTACGTCGCCCTCACGAAGCAGCGCCTTCCGCTGGAAGACCCGGCTCCGTCAGGACGGACGGCGCGGCCCCCCGACCGCCCCCGCCTGCGCCTGCGACCTCGGACCTGTGACCTCCGAGGCTTCGGCAGCGGTGTCCGGTCGGGCCGTGTCCGCGTGCGGGGGCCTCCCCCCCCCCCACCACCTGCCCCTGAACCCCTGACTGGAACCCCCGAGATCGGAACGCGATGGCCAACCTGAACAAGGTCCTGCTGATCGGTCGCCTGACCCGCGACCCCGAGACCCGCTCCCTCAAGTCGGGCACCTCCGTGGTGTCCTTCGGCCTGGCCGTGAACCGCACCTACACGCGCCAGGAGTCCAACGAACGGGTCGAGGAGACCTGCTTCGTGGACTGCGAGGCCTGGGGGCGCACGGGCGAGACCATCGCCCGCTACATGAAGAAGGGCCGGCAGATCTTCCTCGAGGGCCGGCTCAAGTTCGACTCCTGGGAGAAGGACGGCCAGAAGCAGAGCAAGCTGCGCCTCGTGGTCGAGAACTTCCAGTTCATCGACAGCCAGGGCGGTGGTGAGGGCGGGGAAGGGGGCCCCGGCCCGCGCGCCGCACGGCCGGGCGCACGCAGCGCCCCCGTGGCCGCCCCCTCCGGCACCGCCCCGGTGGCCGAGACGCCCCAGGACGACTACCCGGCCACGGACGACGACATCCCCTTCTGAGCCCCTTCTGAGGGCCTGGCGCAGCGCTCAGCGCCATGGCCACCAAGTTAGGGGCATGGCCACCAAGTTAGGGGTAGGACCCGTCGGAGGGCGAGACCTCTCTTGCGGAAGGGCCTATGGACGGCCTCTGCGGGCCGTGCCCAAGCAACCGGCGCGCTGGGCCGGTAGCGGAAGGCC
>CAZPOZ010000155.1:0-7038 GCA_964588235.1 uncultured Planctomycetales bacterium | reverse complement strand
ACGGAAAAAGGAGCGTTCCGTTTCCTGCACGTGAGCACCGACGAGGTCTACGGCTCGCTGGGCGCCGCGGGCGCCTTCGGGCCGACGACCCCGTACGCGCCGCGCTCGCCCTATGCGGCCTCGAAGGCGGGGGCCGACCACCTGGTGCGCGCCTGGCAGGTCACCTACGGCCTGCCCACGCTGATCACGAACTGCTCGAACAACTACGGCCCCTGGCAGCTGCCCGAGAAGCTCATCCCGCTCTGCCTGACGAAGGCGCTGGCGGGGCAGCCGCTGCCCGTGTACGGCGACGGCGGGCAGGTGCGGGACTGGCTGCACGTGGACGACCACGTGGAGGCCCTGCTGCTGGCGCTGGAGCGCGGCGCCCCGGGCAGCACCTGGCTGGTGGGCGGCGAGGGGGAGTGCACGAACCTGGAGCTCGTGCGGCGCCTGTGCGCGCTGCTCGACCGCGAGCGGCCGCAGGGGGCGCCCCACGCCCGGCTGATCACCCACGTGGCCGACCGCCCGGGTCACGACCGCCGCTACGCGATCGACGCCGCCGCCACGCGCGAGCGGCTGGGCTGGAGGGCCCGGCACGACCTCGGCTCGGGCCTGGCCTCGACGGTGCGCTGGTACCTCGAGCACGCCGGCTGGTGCGACGACGTGCGCGCGCGGGCCTACGGCGGCGAGCGGCTCGGGCTGGGGGCGGGGCGATGACGGCCTCTTCGGCCGCCACGCCCGGCGCCGTCCCCGCCCCCGCGACGGGGCGGCGGGGCCTGATCCTGGCCGGCGGCGCCGGCACGCGGCTGCACCCCCTCACGCGCGTGGTGAGCAAGCAGCTGCTGCCCGTCTACGACAAGCCGATGATCTACTACCCGCTCAGCACGCTGATGCTCGCGGGCATCCGCACGATCCTGGTCATCACGACGCCGCAGGACGCGCCCCTGTTCCAGGCCCTGCTCGGCGACGGGCGCTCCTGGGGGCTGGACCTGCACTACGCCGTGCAGCCCGAGCCCAAGGGCCTGGCCCAGGCCTACACCCTGGGCCGCGCGTTCGTGGACGGGCGGCCGTCGTGCCTCGTCCTGGGCGACAACCTCTTCTACGGGCACGGGCTCACCGCGTTGCTGCGCGCCGCCACGGCGCGGGCCGGAGGCGCGACGGTGTTCGCCTCCTGGGTGCGCGAGCCCGAGCGCTACGGCGTGGCCGAGCTCGACGCCACGGGGCGTCTGGTGCGCATCCTCGAGAAGCCCGCCCGCCCCCCGTCGCACTGGGCCGTGACGGGGCTCTACCTCTACGACGGTCACGCGCCCGAGCTGGCGGCGGGCCTGCGTCCCAGCGCGCGCGGCGAGCTCGAGATCACGGACCTGAACAACGCCTACCTGGCGCAGGGCCGGCTCGAGCTCGAGCGTCTGGGCCGGGGCGTGGCCTGGCTCGACACCGGCACGCCGGAGACGCTGCTGGCGGCCGGCGAGTTCATCCGCACGATCGAGGAGCGCCAGGGGCTCAAGGTGGGCTGCCCGGAGGAGATCGCCTTCGGCAACGGCTGGATCGGCCCCGCCGAGCTCCTGCGCCTGGCCGACGCCTACGGGCGCACGGCGTACGGCGACTACCTGCGCGGCCTGCTCGACGGCGACGGCCCGCGATGAAGGTGTCGGCGACGGCGCTGCCGGGCGTGCTGCTCCTGGAGCCGGACGTCTTCCGCGACGCGCGCGGCTGGTTCGCCGAGACCTGGCGCGCGGAGCGCCACGCGGCGCACGGCCTGCCCGAGCGCCTCGTGCAGGACAACCTCGTCGCCTCCGGGGCGCGCGTGCTCCGGGGCCTGCACCTGCAGCACCCCGAGGGCCAGGGCAAGCTCGTCCAGGCCCTCGTGGGGGCGATCTTCGACGTGGCCGTGGACCTCCGGCGGGGCTCGCCCACCTTCGGGCGCTGGGTGGGCGAGCGGCTCGACGCCCAGAGCCTGCGGCAGCTGTGGATCCCGCCCGGGTTCGCGCACGGCTACCAGGTGCTCGGCGAGCAGGCCCTCGTGGCCTACAAGTGCTCCGCCGCCTACCGCCCCGAGCACGAGCTGTCCGTGCGCTACGACGACCCGCAGATCGGCGTGCGCTGGCCCGTGCCGGATCCCGTGCTGAGCGCGAAGGACCTCGCCGCGCCGCTCCTCTCAGCGCTGGATCCGGCGCGGCTGCCGGCGCTCGCGGAGCCCCGGTGAAGGAGTCGCCGCGGCCGCGCGTCCTCGTCGTGGGCCCCGACGGGCAGGTCGGCCACGAGCTCGTGCGCCTGCTGCGCGCGCGGGCCGAGGTCGTCACGGCCGGGCGCGGCCCCACCGCCGAGCTGCCGGCCGACCTCTCGGCGCCGGAGTCGCTGGCCGACCTCGTGGAGCGCGCGCGGGCCGAGGTCGTGCTGAACGCCGCGGCCTACACGGCCGTGGACCGGGCGGAGGCCGAGGAGGCGCTGGCCGGGCGCGTGAACGCCCAGGCGCCGGCCGTGCTCGCCGCGGCGTGCCGCGCGCGCGGCGCGCTGCTGGTGCACTGGTCCACCGACTACGTCTTCGACGGCGCGGGCACGCGGCCCTGGCGCGAGGACGACCCGCCGCGGCCGCTGAGCGCCTACGGCCGCACGAAGCTCGAGGGCGAGCGGGCCCTGCGGGCCAGCGGCGCGCTCCACCTGGTCTTCCGGACCGCCTGGGTCTACGCCCGGCGCGGGCGCAACTTCCTGCTGACGATGGAGCGCCTGTTCCGCGAGCGCGCGGAGGTGCGGGTCGTGGACGACCAGCACGGCACGCCGACCTGGGCGCGCGCGCTCGCCGAGGCCACCGGGGAGGTGCTGGGCCGCCTGAGGCCCTTCGGCGGGGCGCTGGACCCGGCCGCGGTGAGCGGCGTCTACCACGCCACCGGCGCGGGGGCCACGACCTGGTACGGCTTCGCGCGCGCGATCCACGACCGGCTGGGCGCCCCGTGCGCGCTGACCGCGATCCCCACCTCGCAGTACCCCACGCCGGCCCGCCGGCCGCCCTACGGCGTGCTGGACGGCTCGCTCCTGGCCCGCACGTTCGGCGTGCGCCTGCCGCCGTGGGAGGCCTCGCTCGAGCGCTGCCTGGCCGAGCCCGCCTGAGGGCCAACGCCACCAAGTTGGTCGATGCGAGGCACGTGCGGCGCGCTGGAGCCGGGCGCGCAGGCTGCCTCCCGGCCCGGGCGAGGATCGGGCCCGCCGTTGGGGCTTCGTTCGCCCCGGACGGGCGGGTCGTCAAGGCCGGCCCCCGCCCCGGTCGATGGGGGGCAGGACTTCGCCGGGACGGATGCCATGACCTTGCACCTGGTCGCGCCGCGCACGGCCTCGCACGCGCGCCGTCGGGCGTCCGGGCCGTCCCCCACCGTCCGCGCCGCGATGGCGGTCGTGCCCCGCTCCGCCTTCCCCGCCCGCGAGGTGACGGGCGACGAGCGCGTGCCCGCCGTGTTCCTGCCCACCGAGCAGGCCGTCGCCCAGGTGCTGGACGCGCTGGAGCTGAGCGGGACCGAGCAGGTGCTGTGGGTGGGCGCGGGGGTGGGCTACGCGGCCGCCGTCTGCGCCCAGCTCTGCGCCCGGCTGCACGTGCTCGAGCCGCTCCCCGCGCTCGCCTCGGCCGTCCGCCCCCGGCTCGAGCGCTTCGCGTGCGGGTCCGCGGTGACGGTGGTCGTCGGGCCGGCCGAGGCCGGCCTCGCGGACCAGGCGCCCTACGACGTGATCGTCTGCGGCGGCCCGTGGGAGCGCGCCCCGGCCGCGCTCGTCGGGCAAGTCGGTCCGGGGGGCCGTCTGGTCTACCTGCGCCCCGAGTCACGGGCCAGCCTGACGATCGTTCGCGCCGTGAGGCGGGGCGAGGGCGCCGAGCTGGAGGAGACGAGCCTGGGGACGCTGGACCTGACCGGCGAGCTGCGCGCGGCGCTGGCCGCCTCGGGCCTCGGGGAGCCCGACCTGACCCTGCCCCTCAAGCGCCTGCTCGAGGGGCGCGCCGACGCCGAGCGCGAGGCGCGTCGCCTGCTGAGCGCGCCCGAGACCGAGCTCGTGCGCGAGCTGGCCGCGCACCGCGGCTGGGCCTTCGGCGAGGCCGAGCGTCTGCTCGACGAGCTGGATCCGGCCCTCGCCGCCCGCGTGCGCCCGGCGTTCCTGCAGGCCAACCACGTGCTGCCGGTGCGGCGCCGGGGCGACGCCGTGGTCGTGGCCACGTCGGATCCCGACGTGCCGGTGGGGGACGTCGAGCAGGCCCTGCCCGGGGAACGGCTGGTCTTCGCGCTCGTCCCGCCCTCGACGCTGCGGCGGCTGCGAGCGAACCTCGGCCTGCGCGGCGGGGGAGCGGAGGGTGGCGTCGGGCACCCGGGGGAGCAGCGGGCGTCGCCCGACGACATGGACGAAGCGGACGAGCACGACGTCGCCGACGCGCACCGGCCTCCGGACGCGCGCCTGGTGGCGCTCTTCGACGGGCTGATGCTGGACGCCATCGGGCAGCGAGCCTCCGACGTGCACCTGGAACGCTATGGAACCGCCGTACGCGTGCGCTTCCGCATCGACGGCGACCTGCTCGACGTGCCCCGCTACGCCGTGACCCCGCGACAGCTCGTCGGGCTCGTCAACGTGATCAAGATCCGCGCCGACCTGGACATCGCCGAGCGGCGGCGCCCGCAAGGCGGCCGCCTGGGCTTGCGCGCGGGCGCGCAGCGCTTCGACGTGCGCGTCCAGACCCAGCCCACGCTCCACGGCGAGCACGTCGTGCTCCGGCTGCTGCCGCAGGACGCCCGGTTGCTCACGATCGCGGACCTGGGCTTCCCTCCGGCGTGCGCGCGGCGCTACCGGCGCCTGCTCGACGCGCCCAACGGGCTCGTGCTCGTCGTGGGGCCGACCGGCTCGGGGAAGAGCACCACCCTGTACGCCGGCCTCCAGATCCTGGCCCAGGACGCCACGCGCAAGGTGATCACGGTCGAGGACCCGATCGAGTACTCGATCCCCGGCATCCAGCAGAGCGCCGCGCGCCCCGAGATCGGCTTCGCCTTCCACGACGCCATGCGCGCCTTCGTGCGCGAGGACCCCGACGTGATCCTCGTCGGCGAGATCCGCGACGGGGAGACGGCGCTCGAGGCGCTGCGCGCCTCGCAGACGGGCCACCTGGTCCTCTCGACGTTGCACTGCAACGACGCCGTGGACGCGGTCCAGCGGCTCCTCGACCTGGGGATGCACCCGAGCTCGATCGGCGCCGAGCTGCTGGCGGTGATCGCGCAGCGGCTCGTCCGGCGCGTGTGCCCCGCCTGCGCGGCGCCCGCGGCGCCCGACTCCGAGCTCCTGGGCGAGCTCTTCCCCCGGGGCGCTCCGGCCACGTTCGCCTGCCGCGCTGGCGCCGGCTGCGCGGCCTGCGACGGGCGGGGCACGCGCGGCCGCATCGCGGTCGTCGAGCTGCTCGAAGCCGGTCCGGCGCTGCGGGCCGCGATCGCCCGCCGCGCCGGCCCCGACGAGCTGCGGCGGCTGGCGCTCGACGGCGGCATGAGCACCCTGCGGGCGCACGCCCTCGAGCTCGTGCAGTCGGGGCAGATCCCGCTGGCGGAGCTGCGCGCGATCCTGCCGCCCGAGCGCCTGGCGGGGGACGCGTAGCCCCGCGCGCCTGGAGCCGCGCCGCGGCGGCCCCGGGCGGGGTTCGGGCGGGTCAGCGGCAGGAGTCGGGCTCGACCTTCTCCTCGGCGGAGACCACGACGCCGTCCTTGACGCGCAGACGCACGGGCACGTTGGCCAGCCAGTCGCGCGTGTCGGGCAGCTCGATCGTGTGCACGTACGGCCCCTCGGGCAGCACCTGGACCTTGGGCTCCACGCCCGGCTCGAGACGTTGGCTCAGGCGCACCAGCGTCAGCTCCTCGGCGCCCCGCGTCTCCGACATCGTCATCCGCTCCAGGCACAGCGCGCAGTGCTCGCAGGTCTCGCTGTAGAGGATCCACACCCCGTCCTCGGCGCGCCCGAGGTCGATCCACGGGGCCAGGGGCGTGGCGGCGAGCGGCCGGCCCGTCCAGGCGCGCGGATCGAGCACCGTGTAGGGCCGTCCGAGGCCGCCGCCCTCCTGCCCCGCCTCCACTTCCCGGTCGGTCAGCCAGGGCAGGCCGACGCCGACGGCGAGCGCGAGGGCGCCCACGAGCAGGTCGCCCCGGCCGCCGCGCGCGAGCCGCCAGGGCCGGGCGGCCAGCAGCAGCGCCAGGAACGCGACGTCCACGGCCAGCATGGCCCACGGCGGCACGTCGATCCGGCCCCCGAAGCAGCCGCAGGAGGAGGCGCCCTCCGCGATCTGCGAGGTCAGCACGGCCACGAAGGCCAGCAGCAGCAGCAGCGCCAGCGGCCACGCGCGGCCCGGGCGCAGCGCGGTCGCCAGGCCCACGAAGGCCTCGATCCCGATCGCCAGGCTGAACAGGGTGCCCAGCCCAAGCGGCACCCTGCGGACCAGCGGCGGGAGGTCGCCCGGCGTGCCCAGCAGGGCCTTGGCCAGGCAGCCCGCCAGGATCCACAGGCCCACGCTGCGGGCGGCGAGCGACGGCCAGCGGGACGGGCGCGGGTCGGGCGGCATGGTCGAGAGCCTACCGGCGCCGGCGGCGGGCCCCACCGAGGGTCCGCCGCAGGCCCCGGTCCGCCCGGCCGACGGTCGCCCCCCCGTCGTCGCACGACGCCCTGCCATCCCCGGCGGGCGGCTCCCACAAGGCTGGGTAGCGACCCCTTGCGAGGTGCCCCATGCCCCTTGGACGTTCCGGTCTCCTGCTCCCGCTCCTGCCCCTGCTCCTGCTGGCCGCCTGCGGCAGCAGCGGGCCGACCACCCCGGACCCCGCTCCGTCCACGCCTCCGGGGCCTGGACCGACCTCGGCCTACGGGATCGCCCGGCTGATCAACCGGCGGACCTCCCCCGTGACGCGGCTCGTGGTGCAGAGCGAGTCCGACGCCGGCAACGGCGTCGACCTGAGCTTCCCCACCCCCATGGGGCAAGGCGAGTTCGCGCTCCTGGCGCTGCGCGTGGGCACGGCCCCGGGCACCTTCGCCGTCCACCGCGTGGAGTACGCCGACGGCCTC
>CAZPOZ010000154.1:0-7099 GCA_964588235.1 uncultured Planctomycetales bacterium | reverse complement strand
GGCCCTGATCGTCTTCGCCGAGACGGGCCTGCTCGTGGGCTTCTTCCTGCCCGGCGACTCGCTGCTCGTCACGGCGGGGGTCTTCGCCGCCCTGGGGGTGCTCGACCTGCTCTGGCTCAACCTGCTGCTGATCCCGGTGGCCATCCTGGGCGACGCGGTCAACTACGCCATCGGCCGGCGCACGGGGCCCCGCATCTTCTCGCGCCCCGACGGCTTCTTCTTCAAGCGCGCGCACCTGGAGCGGGCCCAGGGGTTCTACGCCCGGCACGGCGGCAAGACGGTGGTGCTGGCCCGCTTCCTGCCGATCGTGCGCACCTTCGCGCCCTACGCCGCCGGCATGGCGGGCATGCCCTACCGCCGCTTCGCCCTGTTCAACGTGGTGGGGGCCGTCGCCTGGGTGCTGAGCATGACGCTGGTGGGCTACGCACTCACCCGGTTGATCCCCGACGTCGAGCGCCACCTGCACCTGGTGATCGCGCTCGTGATCGTGCTCTCGTTCGTGCCCGGGGTGATCGAGGTGCTGCGCGAGCGCCG
Source organism: uncultured Planctomycetales bacterium (assembly GCA_964588235.1). Classification (GTDB taxonomy): domain Bacteria; phylum Planctomycetota; class PLA2; order PLA2; family JAEUHO01; genus CAZPOZ01. The sequence continues at coordinate 6,565 of CAZPOZ010000154.1, read as the reverse complement.
GCGCCGCCGGGCGGCGCCGCCGCCGGAGGACGGGGCGCGCTGAGCGGCGACCCGACCGGCGCTCAGCCGGAGCCCGGGGCTCGCGCTCCCGCCGACGCCGAGGCCGGCGTGTGCGCCGGCAGCGGGCCGCGGCCCGCCCAGGGCACGTTCTCGCGCAGCGCGTCGCAGAGCTCCACGTAGATGCGCCGCGCCGCGTCGGTGAAGCCGTCGTCGTCGTCCAGGTGCGGGGCCAGCGCGGCGGCGATGCGCTCGGAGAGGCTGCCCTGCTCCACGACCGCGGCCACCAGGTCGAGGTAGGGGGCCTCGTCGGCGCGGACCTCCGCGCGGGCCAGGTCGAGCAGCTCGCGCAGCGCGTCGCGCACGTCGGCGCGGCCGTCGGCGTCGCGACGCGCGCCGCGCGCCAGGTGCGGCGCCGCCACCCGGGCCCGCGAGCCCTGGCGGACCACGCGCTGCAGGTCCTCCACCAGCTGCCCGTGCGGCGGCAGCGTCAGGCGCCCGTCCAGCAGGCGGTCCGCCAGCGCCTTGAGGGCCCAGCGGGTGAACGCCGCCAGGGCCACGTCCATGCGCACGCACTCCTGCACGTCCAGGCAGCGGACCTCGAGCGCCGAGCGCTGGAACTTGACCACGGCCGCGCGCGCGTTGAGGAACTCGCCGCGGATGGGCCCCGAGCCCGGCAGGCGCGCCGCGGCGGCCAGCATGGGGCGCAGCACCCGCCGTCGGTAGTCGGAGAGGCTGGTCACGTACTCGGGGACCATGACCCCCGTGGAGGCCGGCAGCCGGTCCTGGTGGTGCAGCACGTGCTCCATCCGGCAGCAGACGCTCTCCTGCAGCTCGCCGTCGTGCATGGGGCTGCTGGCCGCCAGCGCCGGCAGGTAGGGCACGAGCAGGGCCGAGGCGTTGATCAGCGCGGCGGCCTCCTCGTCGCGGCCCAGGGGCAGGTTCACGTGGCAGGCCTGCACGTTGGCCCAGCCGTGGGTCTTGACGTCGAAGAGCCGGGCGTAGGTGGCGTAGATCTTCGCGTTGCTGCGCGTCCACAGCCGTGCGCGCGACGGGTCGAACCAGGGGTGCATGCCCGTGGGCAGCAGCCGCGCGTCGAAGTGGTCGAGCAGCAGGGCCGAGAGGCGGCGCACGCCCTCGGCCAGCCAGGCCTCCGTGCGGGCCAGGCTGCGCGCCGGCGCGACCGTCTTCAGCTCGATCACGTGGTCCATGATCTCGTTGCTGAAGCCGACGTTGCCCAGCACGGCGTCGCTCACCGGGTGCCCCGCCAGCGCGGCCAGGGCGCGGTCCACCACGGGCGACACGTTCAGGTCGCGGTCCACGCAGGCGTACTCGAGCTCGAGCCCGCAGACGTCGAAGGCCCGGTACATGGGGGCGTTGCCCGGGCGCGGCGCGGGCCCGATCGGCCGCCGCAGCGCGGCCAGGATCGGCTCCGTGCGCGCGCGGCGCTCGCGGGCGGGCTCGGCCGGCCGGCGCGCGCGCTCCACGAGCTCCAGGAAGTGGTCCACGATCTCCTCGTAGATCACGTTGCCGTCGGCGGCGTCGTCATAGCCGGTGTCGATGTTCGGGTTGTCGTTGACCTCGATCACCACCGGCCCCGTGGGGGTCTCCTTCAGATCCACGCCGTAGAGCCCCGAGCCCACCAGGCGCGAGGCGCGGCAGGCCAGGCGTACGACCTCGCGGGGGGCGTAGGCGCGGGGGACCGCCTCGACCTTCCCGTAGCGCACGGCGCGGGGGTCGGCGTTGCGCACCTGCCAGTGGCCGGGCGCCATGTGGTACTTGCAGACGAACAGCGGCCGCCCGCCCAGCGTCGTCACGCGCCAGTCGAAGGTCGTCGGCGTCCAGGCCTGGGCGACGATCAGCGGCGAGCGCTCGAACATCGGCTTGGCCTTGGCCGTGAAGTCGGCTTTGGAGGCCACCTTGTGCACCGCCGTGCTGAACGAGCCGTCGGGCAGCTTGACGATGAAGGGCAGGCCGAGCTCGCGCGCCAACGCGTCGTAGGCGGTCTGCGAGGTGGCCACGACCGTCTTGGGCGTGGCCAGGCCCTCGCGCTGGAGGACCTCGTGCAGGAACACCTTGTTGCTGCAGCGGATGATCGACTGCGTGTCGTCGATCACGGGCATGTCGAGCGCCTCGGCGCGCGCCGCCCAGCGGAAGGCCGGCAGGTTCAGGCCGGTGAGGGCGCGGATGAAGAGCGCGTCGTAGTCGCCGAGCCGGCTGATCTCGGCGAGCCCGAGGCGGCGCATGTGCACGCCCTTGCGGGAGGCGATGCGCTCGAGCTTCTCCATCGTCTCGGTGGTCGAGGGCCCGAAGACGTCCTCCTCGTCGTACAGGATCGCCACCGAGGCGCGTTTGTCCTCGGCCTTGCGCCGCGAGAGCGGCCCCGCGGCCCGGCCCGAGGTGAGCTCGTCGCGCAGCGCGCGCAGGCCCGCGGCGTCCAGCGCGGCCACCGAGGAGGGCTCCACGTCGAGCACCTTCCACGCGGAGCCTTCGTGGCGCAGGGTCAGCTCGAGCACGGGCACCGGCCAGCGCCGGTAGATGGCCGAGGCGGCGCGCTGGAAGCGCTCGTCGAGCGCGCGCCCCAGGACCACGACCACGCGCGCCTCCTCGCCCGGCGTGCGCCGGCGGGCGCGGGACTCGTCGGCCTCCTCCACGCAGGGGACGTCGTCCTCCTCCAGCCCGCGCAGCAGGGAGTGGCGGTTCTGCACCTCGCGCAGCGTCTCCACGCCCGGCAGCACGCGCTGGTCGCGCGCGGTGGCCAGCAGCGAAACGTAGTAGCCCTTGCTCAGGTAGCGCAGGGAGCGGCACAGGTTCACGACCGTCGCCCGGGGGCGCGCCCAGCGCGCGCCCCCGGTGAGGAACTCGTTGGCGGTGACCACGCCCTCGGTCAGCCCCGGCAGGTCCTCCCGCCGCGAGACCACGACGATGGGCTGGCCGGGGGCGGGGGCGCGGGAACGGTCTGGCTCGCTCACGTGGGTCTCCGTCGTCCGTAGGGCCACAGCTCGAGCAGCACGGCGTCGTAGGTCGCGTCGCCGAGCAGGATCGAGTTGATCAGGCGCTGGGCGGGCACCGTGTAGCGGCCGCTCGGGCTGAAGGGCACGGTGGGGTGCGGGTCGCGCACCGAGAAGGTCGCGCCGCCCCGCCCGTAGCCGGCCACGACCACGAAGTGGCCGACGGGCTCGCCGGCCACGTCGTCGTCGGCGTTGTCGTGGGGGCGCTCGCGCACCTGCTGGTAGAGGTGCGTCGCCGAGCAGCCGGTCAGGATCGGGTGGCCGCGGTCGATCAGCCGCACGAGCAGCGCCGGCGTCAGGTCCAGGCCGAAGGCCACGCTGCCGCCGTCGCAGAGGAACTCGTCGTAGGCCAGGAGGGCCTCGCGCAGCTTGCGCTCGTGGGTGCGCGCGGCCCGCGCGCGGAGCTTGGCGCGCAGCGCCCCCGTCTCCAGGCCCTTCCACGTGGGGTCGAAGATGCGCAGGTTCCACGACCAGATGCGCGCCTCGTAGCCCTGGTGCAGGGCCACGGCCCCCAGGTGCACCGCCAGCGTGCCGCCGTCCTCGTTGCGCCGCAGCAGGCCGACGATCTCGGAGAAGTCGGTCAGGTCGCCGTAGTAGCGGTAGACCTGCAGCAGGCACGTGGGCCCGCAGGTGACGTCGTCGGGCTGGGCGAAGCGCGGCACCGACAGCAGTCGGCGACGCCCGGAGGGGGAGGAGGAGGCGGGCATGCGGGGCGCGCCGGCGCCGTTGCGAGGATAGAGTGCCCGGTTCGCGCGGGAAGGCCGGTGCCCTGCCCCCCCCGCCCCCCACGTTCCCGATTAATAGACCGAGCGGTCTTGAACCGAAGCACGCCATGAGCCGCCAGCGACGCAAGTCTAGTGATGGCAGGTTGTTGGGTCTGTTCCTCCTGGGGGCGTCCCTCCTGGGTTGCGGGGAGGCCCCTCCGGCCCCTGCGCCGGCGCCCGCGGCGCCCGGCGCCGGGGCGGCCTACGGATCCGACGGCGCGCTGCCTGCGGGGGCGCCGGCCCCGGCCTCGCGCCCGAGCCTGCTCGTCGTGCTCGTGGACCAGCTGCGCTGGGACGCCTGGCCCCGGGGCGCGGCGTCGTCGGCGGTCTCCTTCGAGCACGCGGTCACCCCGGCTCCCGAGCCCACGGCGGCCCTGGCGAGCCTGCTCACCGGCCACGCACCCTGGCACCACCGCGTCTCCCGCGCGGACCCCGTGCCGCGGCTCGAGCCGGGCTACGTGACCCTGCCCGAGATCCTGCGCACGGGCGCGGGGTACGCGACGCGGGCCTTCGTGGCCGACGAGCGGCTGGGGCGGGCCAGCGGCCTGTGGCAGGGGGTCGAGGTGGCGCCCGGGCGCACGGGCCTGGTCGAGGCCCCGGCGGCGCTGGCCGCCGCGATCGGCGCGCTGCCGGCCGGCGCGCCGTTCTTCGCCGTGGTGCACGCCGACGAGGCCAGCGCCCCCTACGGCGAGCGCAACCACGTGCCGCGGCAGCCTGCCGAGCCGGCCGCGCCGATGCACCTGCCCGAGGGGGCGCGCTTCGACCTGCGCTGGGCGCTGACCTCCCGCGCCGAAGAGCGCTCGGCCGAGGCGCTCGCGCGGCTGCGCGGCGGCGAGGAGGCCGACGAGCAGCGCCGCCGCCGGGTGCGGCGCCTGCTGTGGCAGCCCCCGGCGGCGGGCGAGGAGAGCGTGGCCGCCGAGGCGCGGGCCTGGGAGGCCGCCTACCGCGAGGGCGCCGCGTGGACCGTGGGCCTGGTCGAGGCGCTGCTCGGGCGCCTGGCAGCGCTCGGCCGCGCCGACGACACCTTCGTGCTCGTGACCAGCACGGGCGGCACGGCCTTCCTCGAGCACGGGCTCCTGGGCCCCGGCCGCCAGCTCTACGACGAGCAGGTGCGCATCCCCTTCGTGCTCCACGGCCCGGGGCCCTGGAGGGGGCGCGGCGCGGTCCCGGCCACGGCGAGCCTCGTGGACGTGCTGCCCACCGTGCTCGACCTGCTCGGCCTGCCGCCGCTCCCCGGGGTCGAGGGGCGCTCGCTGCTCCCGGCGCTGCGCGGGGTCGATCCCGTGCGCCCCGTCCTGAGCGAGGAGCGCCAGGACGTGGACGGCACCGGCGACCCCGACGTGCGCGCCTCGCTCGTCGCGCTGCGCTCGCCGGCCTGGAAGGTGATCGTGCGCTACGACCTGCGGGCCGGCACGGTCGTGGAGGAGGCCTACGACCTCAGGGCCGACCCCGTGGAGCGCGCGGACCTGGCCCAGGGCGGGCGCGTCTCGCAGGTGCCCTTCGACGCCGAGACCTGCGCGGCGGTGGAGCGCGTGCGCGACGGCCTGTGGGGCGCCGTGGAGGCCGTCAACCGCACGGGGGGCGAGATCTACTCGGCCGGGCAGCCCGTGAAGGGCGAGCGCCCGCCTCCCTGCCGACCCCGCTGACGCACCGCTGAGGAGCCGCCCCGTGACCACGCCCGCGCCCAAGAAGACCCTCGAGACGCTGCTCACGGAGCACCGCTCGTTCCCGCCGCCGCCGGAGTTCGCCGCGCGGGCCCAGGTGCGCGACCGCTCGCTCTGGGAGCGCGCGGCGCGCGACCCCGAGGGGTTCTGGGCCGAGCAGGCCCGCGCGCTCGCCTGGATGCGCCCCTTCACGCGGGTGCTCGAGTGGGATCCGCCCCACGCGCGCTGGTTCAGCGACGGGCTGCTCAACGCCAGCGTCAGCTGCCTGGACCGGCACGTGGAGGCCGGGCTGGGCGGGAAGCGGGCCCTGGTCTGGGAGGGGGAGCCGGGCGACGAGCGCACGCTCACCTACGGCGAGCTGCTCGCCGAGGTCTGCCGCCTGGCCAACGCCCTCAAGGCCCTGGGCGTGCGGCGCGGCGACCGCGTGACGATCTACCTGCCCCTGGTGCCCGAGCTGGCGATGGCCCTGCTGGCCTGCGCGCGCATCGGCGCGGTGCACTCGGTCGTCTTCGGCGGCTTCGCCCCCGACGCCCTGCGGGAGCGCATCAACGACTCGGGCTCGGTGGCCGTGCTGACCGCCGACGGCGGGTTCCGCCGCGGCCAGGTCGTGCCCCTGAAGGCCAACGTGGACGAGGCCCTGACGCGCTGCCCCAGCGTGCGGCGGGTGCTCGTGCTGCGGCGCGTGGGGGCGCGCGCGCCCGTGACGCTGACGCCCGGGCGCGACCTCTGGTGGCACGAGCTCGTCCCCGGCCAGCCCCTGGAGGCGCCCCCCGAGGCCATGGGCGCGGAGGACCTGCTCTTCCTGCTCTACACCAGCGGCACGACCGGCAAGCCCAAGGGCATCGTCCACACCACCGGCGGCTACCTCACGGGCGTGAGCTCGACCCTGCGCTGGGTCTTCGACCTCAGGCCCGACGACGTCTACTGGTGCACGGCCGACGTGGGCTGGATCACCGGTCACTCCTACGTCGTCTACGGCCCGCTGGCCAACGCGGCCACGGTGGTGATGTACGAGGGCGCGCCCGACGCGCCCGCGCGCGACCGCTTCTGGGACCTCGTCGCCCGCCACCGCGTGACGATCTTCTACACCGCGCCCACGGCGATCCGCACCTTCATGCGCTGGGGCGAC
>CAZPOZ010000153.1:0-7101 GCA_964588235.1 uncultured Planctomycetales bacterium | reverse complement strand
GTCATCGGCCTTCCGCTACCGGCCCAGCGCGCCGGTTGCTTGGGCACGGCCCGCCCGGGCCGGGCGCGCGTCAGGGGGGGCCGGCCACGGCGCCCAACGGCGCCGCGATCGTGGTCGAGCCGGGGGCCAGCACGCTCAGGTCCAGCGCCTGGACCCCGTCCACGCCGGGATCGAGGTCGTCCTGCACGAAGCCGCCGTCGCTCCAGGAGAAGCGCGCCAGGACGTCGGCGTCCAGCAGCGCGAGCAGCGCGCGCTGGCCCGGGACCCGCGCCAGGGCGCGCACCTCGAGGGCCCCGCGGGGCACGGCCCCGAGCAGGTCGCTGACCGCCAAGGGGGTCGCCACCGACGGATCGGAGCCGGCCCGCAACGCGAGCAGGGCGGGCGAGCCGGCGAGCGCGGCCACGCCTTCCAGCACCCACGCGCCGTCGAAGGTCGTGCGCACGGCGCGGGGCGCGCCGGGCGCGGAAGAGGCGTGCAGCCCGACCGTGTCGGAGGCCATGGCCATCGTCAGCAGGTCGGCGGTCAGGCGGTCCGGCGGGGCGGTGAGCAGGGTGTCGGCCAGGCGGTCGCAGGCCCCGGGGGGCTCGGAGAGCAGCGCTGGCTGAAGGCCCGGCGTGGCCGCGTCGCGGTCCAGCTCGGCGAAGGAGGCGAGGTCCACGTAGGCCAGGGCGCCCGCCGCGCCGCTCGCGCAGGCGACCACCAGGGTGCGCTCGTCGCCGCGGGGGAGCAGCGACCGGGGCCCCGTGGCCGCGCCGGGAGGCACCGAGAGCGTGAGGGCGGCCGTCTCCGTGCCGTCGCTCACGCGCACCCGGTGCAGCCGCACGGTCCCGGCCAGCGCGTCGCGCGTGGCCACGTAGAGGCTCAGCCCGTCGGGGCCGAGCGCGAGGGCGCCCGCGGGCGACGTCAGGTCGCCCCCCGGCGAGACGCTCAACGCGACCTCGGTCATCGTCGGCTGGCCGGGCTCGAACCAGGCCAGGGCCCGGCCCGTGCCCCCGCCGCTGGCCAGCTGCACGAAGACGCGCGTCGTGTCGCCGACCCGCGTGGGCAGCAGGGCCACGGGCGCCCGGCCCCCGGGCGTGGCGCTGGAGCCCAGCAGGGTGAAGGCGTTGCCGTCCACGCGCCGCACGCTGGCCGTGGCCGGCGAGCCGAGCCACAGGTCGAGCGCGGCGCTCACCTGGAACCTGTGGATCTGCGCCGCGAGCGCGTAGTGGTCGTCGGCGTCCAGCACCAGCCCGGGCCCCGCCTCCAGCTCGTAGGTGCCCGGACCGAAGGTCTGCGCCTCCAGCGGGCGGAACCGCAGGCTGCGCTCCTCCCCGGGCACCTGGACGACGCGCGCGCCCTGGACCGCCCCGTCCACGCGCAGCAGGGCCGCCTGGCTCAGGAACAGGCGCACGGGCTCGTCGAAGTCGAGCCGGAACTCCTCCAGCCCCAGGGGCACCGTGGCGCCCAGCGCGGGGTAGCCGCCCGCCAGCCCCGGGCGGTCGGGCGCCCCGGAGCCCCCGCAGGCGCCGGCGAGGGCCAGCAGGGGGAGCAGGGCGAGGGCGGATCGGAGTCTCGGCATGGGCGCGACGATACCCTCTCCCCGGCCCGAGCCCGCGGAGGTCCCATGAAGCCCCTGGCTGCGAGCGTGGAGCGCATGGGGACCGAGGCCGCCTTCCGCGTCCTCTCGCGCGCGCGGGCGCTGGAGGCGCAGGGCCACGACGTCGTCCACCTCGAGATGGGCGAGCCCGACCTGCCCACGCCCCCGCGCATCGTCGCGGCGGCCGAGCGCGCCCTGCGGGCCGGCCACACCGGCTACGCCCCGGCCGCCGGCCTGCCGGCCCTGCGCGCGGCCATCGCCCGCGCCGTCGCCGAGCGCCGCGGCCTGAGCGTGGATCCTGCCCAGGTCGTCGTCACCCCCGGCGGCAAGGCCGTGATCTTCTTCACCTACCTGGCGGTCGTGGAGCCCGGCGACGAGGTCGTCTACCCCGACCCGGGCTTCCCGATCTTCGAGTCGCTGGTGCGCGCCCTGGGCGCCGTCCCCCGCCCCTACGCGCCGGGGTCGGGCGGCTCGAGCCGGCCCGACGTGGAGGCGATCGCGCGCCTGGTGGGGCCGAGGACCGCGCTCGTCGTGCTCAACAGCCCGGGCAACCCGACCGGGGTCGTCCACCGGCCCGACGAGCTCGAGGCCCTGGCGGCCGTCTGCCGCCGCCACGACGCCTGGGTGCTCGCCGACGAGATCTACGCGCGCTTCCTCTATGGCGCCGAGCACCGCAGCATCGCCGCGCTCCCGGGGATGGCCGCGCGCACCGTGATCCTGGACGGGTTCTCCAAGACCTGGAGCATGACGGGCTGGCGCCTGGGCTGGGCGGTCTGCCCGCCTCCGCTCGCCCCGGCCTTCGAGCGGCTGATGACGAACAGCGCGTCCTGCGCGAGCCACTTCGGGCAGCACGCGGCCCTGGAAGCCCTCGCGGGGGGCGACGGCGAGGTGGAGCGCATGGTGGGCTCCTTCCGCGAACGGCGCGACGCGCTCGTCGCCGGTCTGCTGGCCCTGCTGGGCGTCTCCTGCGCCCTGCCGGAGGGGTCGTTCTTCGCCTTCGCCGACGTGCGCGCCACCGGCCGCCCGTCCCGGGAGCTGGCCGACCGGCTGCTGGAGGAGGTCCACGTCGCCTGCGTGGAGGGGCCGGCCTTCGGCGCGGCCGGCGAGGGGTTCCTGCGCTTCTCCTACGCCTCGCCGCTCCCGCGCCTGGTCGAGGCGCTGCGCCGCCTGCGGGGCTTCTTCGGCAACGGCGGCCCCGCGGCCTGAGCGCCCCCGGGGGGCCCGTGGCTCAGCGGGGGCGGGACGGGGCTCCGGAGGGGGCCCCGGGCCCGGGGGGCAGCGGGGCGCCCTGCGAGGCGAGCCAGCGGCGCTCCACGCCCGCGCGGTAGCGCCGGTAGAACAGATCCTCGCGGCCGTGCACGTAGGGGAGCACGTAGAGGGGCTTCTCGGTGTCGTCCAGCTCGTGGCGGAACATCTCGGCCAGGGGCACGACCCCGAAGGGATGCACGTAGACCCGGATCTCGGCCAGCAGCGGGTCGGCGAGCGTGCGCTCGAGCAGCGCGGCGGCCTCGCGGTTCCCGCCGCCGAAGGGCCCGCCTCCGCGCGCGTTCCAGGCCTCCGCCGCCTGCCGTCCCAGGCGCGCGATCTGCCCGAACCCGCCCTGCGTGCGCAGCGCCTCGGCGGCGCGCGGCGAGACCGAGACGATCGTGAGGTTCTGGTTCGCCCCGTCGGTCTCGTCCTGGTTGCGCACGATCCCCGTCAGGCCGACCAGGGCCAGCGGCCCCAGCGCCGCCAGCGTCGCGCCGGGGTCCTGCCGCGTCTGCTCGGGCGGGATCAGCAGGGCCCGGTAGGGGTACGTGCGGTCGCCGAGCATCGTCTGGCCGATGGGCGTCGTGCGCACGTCGGAGGGCCGGCCGACCACGACCTCGGGCGCCGGGAACGCGGCGTCGAAGGCCTCGGCCCCGAACAGCTCGTACATCGTGGCGTAGACCAGCACCCACTGCCCCGTGTAGCACTCGGCCAGCGCCCCGCGCCGGTAGATCGCCTCGAGCGCCGCCGACGGCCGGCCCACGACCACGAACATGCGCTCGCGCTCGGTCCACTCCGGGCGCGGGGGGTGGAACTGGAAGAAGGGCGAGTTCCAGAACAGGAGCTGCGGGAACTTGTAGCGCCCGGCCTTCGTGGCCGCCGTGAGCTTGTCGGTGGCGCGCACGAGCGCCTCCGACACGCGGTGCTGCCAGGCCAGGCGCGAGGCCGGCCCATCGGCCGCCGCGGGCAGCAGCCGCTCGAGGGCGCGCCCGGCGAGCGGGGTGTCGGGCAGGAGCAGGCGCAGGTCGCCGGCGGCCTGCGCCTGCGCCAGGCTCGCGCGGAACCCCGGACGGCCGGCCTCGACGCGGGCCTCGACGAGCCCGGGGACGACCTCGACGCGCCAGCCCAGGTGCTCGAGGAAGCGCAGCGTCGCGCGCGCCTCCCACGACCAGCCGGCCTCCAGCGGCGCGACCGGCGCGCTGCCGCCCGTGTCGGCCCGCGCGCCGGCGCCGGCCCCGATCAGCAGGGCCAAGGCCCCGGCGCGCAGCAGGCGGGTCGCGGGGGGCGGCGGGAGGCGTCGCACGGCGGGGGGCTCCAGGCGCGCGACTCTACCCCGGGCCCGCAGGCCCACCCGCCCCCGCCCCGCCGGTCGGACGCCGCGGGGCGGCCCCCCCGGGGGGCTGGCACAATCAGCGGCCGCCCGAGGAGGACGCCCATGCTGCGCCGGCTGCCCTGGTTCACGCTGCCCCTGGTCGCGCTCGCCCTGCTGCTGCCCACCGGCTTCGCCGAGCCCCGGGACGGCTGGAGCCTGGCCGCCCGGGTGCCGGCCTCCACGATCGCCTTCGCCAGCGCCGAGCGCCTGGACGAGTGGCCGGCGCGCCTGGAGCGCACGGCGATCGGCCAGATGCTGGCCGACCCCGCCCTCCAGGGCTTCCTGGCGCCCCTGCGCGAGGGGCTCGAGAAGCTGGGCCGCTCCGAGCAGGTGCCCGCCGAGCTGCGCAGCGCCCTGGAGCAGCTCTCCTCCCTGCGGGGGCAGGCCGCGGTGGCCTTCGTCGGCATGGACGGCGCGCGCGGCGAGCCGCTGCTGGTCGCCAGCCTGGACTTCGGCCCCCGCGTGGGCGACTTCGCCGCCTTCCTGGCCCGCCTGGCGGGCCAGCTGGGGGAGAGCGGCCTGAAGCTGGAGAGCACCACGCGCGAGGGCCGCGCCTGGTGGACCCTCGCCCTGCGCAAGGGCCCCACGCTCACGGCCACCACGGTGGACACCGCCTTCGTCGTCGCCACCGACGCGGCGCTCCTCGCCCAGGTGGCCGCCGGCGGCGGCAGCGGCTCGCTGGCGGCCAGCAGCGAGTACCAGGGGGCGCTCTCGCGCGTGACCCCCGAGGGCCTGGCGCTGATGGTGTACGCGAACGTGCCCGCGGCCCTGGCCACCTTCGCGAAGGGCTTCGACGGCACCGAGCGCCGCGTCGCCGACGCGCTGGGCCTGGACACCGTCCGCAGCGTCGCCTACGGGCTGTCCTTCGCCGGCGACGGCTTCCGCGACACGCTGCTGATCCACACGCCCGGCGCCGACCACGGCCTGCCGACGATGTTCGGCCTGAGCCCGATCGACCGGCCGCGGCTCCTGCCCCTGGTCCCGGCCAACGCCTTCCTGTGCTCCGAGGTCAACCTCTCGCCCTCCAACCTGCTCTCCGCCGTGCGCAAGGTCGCCGGCCTCGTGGACGAGGACGCGCCGCGCGAGCTCGAGCAGGGGCTCGAGCGGCTGGACCGCATGCTCGGCGTGAGCCTGGAGAAGGACGTGCTGGCCGGCCTGGGAGGCACCCTGGGGTGGTACGCCGGGATGCCGCAGGGCGGCGGGCTCTACCCCGAGCTGGTGCTGATGGCCACCGTGAAGGATCCCGAGGCCTTCGAGGGCGTGCTCACGCGCCTCAACGAGGGCCTGGCCGGCGTGATCAACGAGGAGGGCGACCTGCTCGCCCGCCCCCGCGTGATCACCTTCGAGGGGCAGCGGCTGCACCTCTTCGAGCTGCAGGCGGCGCGGGGCGACGACCCCGTGCCCTTCACGCCGTCGTGGACCCTCTTGGGCGACCGCCTGCTCCTGACGCTGGTGCCCTACACGCTCAAGGACGTGGTGTGGCGCGCCCGCCACCCCGACCAGGCCGGCCCCGGGATCGAGGCCGAGGAGGACTTCCGCGCGCTGGCCTCGCTGCGCCCCCCGCAGGCCGGGGCGTTGGAGTACGTCGACCTCCAGGCCGTGCTGAGCCTGCTCTACGACACCGCGGTGCCGCTGCTGCAGACCGTGGCGAAGCCCAACGTGCTGCGCGAGGTGTCGGAGGTGCTCCCGGTGGATTGGGCCGAGCTGCCCCCGGCGAGGCTCGTGCGCCGCTGGTTCCGCTCGCTGATGTCGTTCACCTCGTGGACGGCCGACGGGCTCGAGGTGCGCATGCACGCGCCCGTGCCGGTGATGCCCCTGGCGCTGGCGGCCGGGGCCGCCTTCGGCCTGGCGGTGGGCGGCCGGCGCGCGCGTTCGATGGTCTCCGTGCGCCCCGGGATGCCGCTGGAGATGCCGCTGCCGATGCCGGACGTGCCCGAGGAGCCGGCGGAGGAGGGCTCCGACGGCGCCCGTCAGCAGCGTGCCCGGGCCGACCTGGACGAGCTGATGCGCTACGTGCGCCTGTACCTGCTGGAGCAGAACGCGCTGCCGGGGTCGCTGGACGACCTCGTGAAGCAGGGCTTCCTCGACCAGCTGCCCGGCGACCCCTGGGGGCGCCCCTACCGGCTGGTGGTCGAGGACGCCACCGCCAAGCGCTTCCGCGTGGCCTCGGACGGCCCGGACGGCAAGGCCGGGACGGCGGACGACCTCGGCTCCGGTCCCCGCTGAGACGGGCTCCGTGAGCGGGCGGGCGGCCGACTTCCGCAGCGACACCGTCACGCAGCCGACGGCGGCGCTGCGCGAGGCCATGGCGCGCGCGGTCGTGGGCGACGACGTCTACGGCGAGGATCCGAGCGTCCGCGACCTCGAGCGCGAGGTGGCCGACGTGCTGGGCAAGCCGGCCGCGCTCTTCGTCCCCAGCGGCTGCATGGGCAACGCGGTCGCAGCCTGGCTCCAGTCCTCGCCCGGGCAGGAGGTGGCGCTCTCCTCCGAGGGCCACTCCTTCGACTGGGAGCTGGCGGCGCTGGCCGCGCTCACGGGCGTCCAGGCCCGGCCGCTCCCCACGGTGCGGGGCCGCTTCGACCTCGAGCAGGTGCGCGCCACGCTGCGGCCCGCCGGCGGGTTCCGTCCCGCGTGCCGGCTCCTGATCGTCGAGAACACGCACAACTTCCAGGGCGGCAGCGTCGTGCCGCTCGAGCACCTGGAGGCGCTGCGCGAGGTCACGCTCCACCGGGGCGCCCGGCTGCACCTGGACGGCGCGCGGCTGTGGAACGCCTCGGCGGCCAGCGGCGTGGCGCCCGCGCGCTACGCGGCCCTGGCCGACAGCGTGATGGTCTGCTTCAGCAAGGGCCTGGGGGCGCCCGTGGGCAGCGCGCTTGGGGGCGAGCAGGCGCTCGTGGCCCGC
>CAZPOZ010000152.1:0-7127 GCA_964588235.1 uncultured Planctomycetales bacterium | reverse complement strand
CCGGGGCGCCCCCGGCGGCGGCCCCCGCGGCGGCCCCGGCCAGCCCGCCCCCCGCCGGCTAGCCGCCCGCGGGTGAACCCCCGCGGCGGCGCAGCCGTTACCCTCAGGCCCCCGGAGGGCCCCGGGGCCCGCCCCTGCCCGGGCGCCCGCAGCGGAGTCCCCCCATGAGCGCGCGCCTGCTGCTGTCCTTCGTGGTGGCCACCTTCATCGCCGGGCTGGCCACCGTCTGGGTGCTGGCCGACGTGCGGCGCCGGCTCGACGCGGTGGACGGGCGCCTGCAGGCCCAGGAGGCGCGCACGGCCGACCCCCTCGTGGCGCCCCGGGCCGGCGCCCCGGCCGCGGGAGTCGGGGCCGCGGGAGTCGGGGCCGCGGGAGTCGGGGCCGCGGCGCCCGCCGCCCCCTTCCCGGCGCCCCACGACGTGCCGCCCTCGGGGGCGGAGCCCGACCCGCTGGCCAGCCGCGACCCGCTGGTGAAGCTCGACGCCCTGCTGCGCAAGCTCGACGAGCAGGGCAACACGCTCTACGACACCTACAACGACGTCGCCAGCGACCTGATGGCCCTCAAGCGCGAGGTGCGGCAGCTCAAGAGCCAGCTGCGCAGCGTCGCCCAGGCGCTGGCGCAGGGCGGCGCTCGGCCGCAGGGGATCAGCCTGGGCTGGGGCCTGGCGCCCAAGGGCGCCCCGATCGGCGACGACGTGCTCAAGTCGTACCTGGCCGACGCGGAGGGTCACGGGATCAAGGTCGAGGAGGGGCGGGTCACGGCGCGCGCGATGCTCAACCTGTCGCCGAACCGGCAGATGCCCATCGAGTACTTCATCACCCGCTATCCCGAGTCCGGGCACGAGACGCTCGTGCACCTCGTGGGCGACCGTTCGCTCGACGACCTGGCCAAGGACCCGGTGGGCGGCCTCAAGGGGCTGGGCAACGCGCTCTACAAGGGGCTCGTGGCCGCCGGCTTCAAGGAGGGCGAGGGCAGCCGCCCCGACCCCGAGGCCGCCGACAAGCAGCGTCCGCGCTGGCTGCTGCCCACCGGCGACGTGGTCTACCTCTACGTGCGCTACCAGCGCGGAGGCGCCACCCACCTGGCCCGCGCCACCGACTGGGTGCTCGACCCCTCGACCGGCACCGTGCTCCCCGAGGACGCGTTCCGCTTCACGGGCTCCGTGCGGGGCGAGGATCCCGACACGGGCGACGACGTGCTGGCTGCCGAGATGGGCGGGCTGCTGGTCTCCGTGTGGCAGAACCCGCGCGCGCTGCTCGAGGTGGCGTTGGACTCGGCCGAGCACAACGACTACCAGTACAACTCCGCGCGCATCCCGCGGCCCGAGGGCGAGGGTCCGCTGATGCTCGACCTCGTGTTCAGCCGCACGCGGCTCGAGCCCGAGGGCGAGGGCGCGGCTCCCCTGCCCCCCCCGGCCGCCCTCGAGCCCCTGCCGCCGCAACCCGAGAAGCCGCCGGAGCCCCGATGAGCGCCGGGGCCGCCGCAGGCTGGAAGACGGCCTCCGCGCGCCTGGCCGACCGTGTGGAGCGGCGCGACCGGCTCGGCCGCCTGCTCGTGCCCCTGGGGCGGGGGACCGTGGCCGGCGCGCTCGCCGGCCTCCTGCTCCACGGGGTCGCGCAGGGCCTGCTGGGGCTCCTCGAGCCGGGGCCGGACGCGCGGGCCTGGGCCTCGACCCTGCGTGCGCTCGCCCCGGCCGCCGGCGCCCTGGCGGGCCTGTGGGTGGGCCTCGCCCGCGCGTGGCGGCCGGCGCCGGTGCCGGCGCTCGCCGCGGCCTGGGCGCTGGACCGGCTGGCCGGCGCCGGGGAGCGCGGGCTGGCGGCTGCGGCCGAGCCCCGGCTCGAGCCGGGCGCGCCCCAGGCCCCGGAACCGCCGCGGCTCCTCCCGCCCCGCGGGCTGCCCCTCCTGGCCGGCGGAGCGGTGCTGGCAGCGCTGACCGTGCTGCTGCCCGCGCCCGCCCCGCCCCCCGAGCACGGCCCGCAGGACGAGGCCGCGGGGCGGGCCCCGGCCGATGCGCAGGCCGGCGGGGCCCCGGGCCGCACCGGCGCCCCGCCCGCAGGCCCGCCGGGAGGGTTGCCGGGGGCGCCGGGGAGGCCGCCCGACCCTGCGCGGGTGCGGGCCGAGTCGGCCGCCGCGGAGGCGGCCGGAGTCCGGCAGGCCCTTGGCCTCACCGCCGCCGAAGGTCAGGATGCCGCCATCGTGGCCGAACGCCTGACCGACCCCCGCGCGCGCGAGCAGGCGCGAGCCGCCGCCGAGCCCGGGAGCGCGCTGGCCGCGGCCCTGGCCGGGGAGGCGCCGTCGGCCGAGGAGGTCGCACGGCGGCTGGAGGCCGGCGAGCGGGCGGCCGAGCGGCTGGCCGCCGAGCGCCGGGCCGAGCTGGCCCGGTGGGCTCAGCGCCCGTCCGCGTACCTGTCGCCGGCCCGCCGGGCCCTGCTCGAGCGCTACGCGGCCGCCCGCGCCTCCGCGCGCGGCGCCGCTGCGCGGGCCGGGGACGCTCCCGGGGAGGCGCTCCGATGACCGCGGGCCGCACCGGCGTGTGGCTCGTGGGCGCCTGCGGCGGCGTGGCCACGCTGGCGATCGTGGGCGCCCGCGCGCTGGCGCGCGGGCTCAAGCCGCCCGTGGGCCTGCTCACGGCCACCCCGCTGTTCGAGGGCCTGAGCCTGCCGGCGCCGGGCGACCTGGTGTTCGGGGGCCACGAGATCCGCGCCACCGACGTGTGCTGCGCCGCCTCCGAGTTCGCCGAGCGGGCCGGCGTGCTCGACCGGGGCCTGCTCGAGCTGCTGCACGACGACCTGGTCGCCGTGCAGGCCGACGTGCGGCCCGGCTACCTGGTGAACCCCGGCCCCTCCGTGCGGGCCCTGGCGGCGACGGGGCGCGGGGCGCGCGGACGCGTGGCCCGCTCCCGACGGCCCCTGGACGTGGTGGCCGGCATCCAGCGCGACCTGGCCGAGTTCCAGGCCCGCCACGGCCTGGCGCGCGTCGTCGTGGTCAACGTGTCCAGCACCGAGCCGCCCCGGGGCCTGCCGATCGAGTTCGCCCGGCTCGCCACGTTCCGCGGCGCGCTCGAGGGCGCGCGCGCGCGCAAGGGCCTGACGAGCAGCGTGCTCAACGCCTACGCGGCCCTGGACGCCGGCCACCCCTTCGTGAACTTCACGCCGTCGCCCGGCAGCGACGTGCCGGCCCTGATCGAGCTGGCCCAGGAGCGCGGCGTGCCGCACATGGGCTGCGACGGCAAGACCGGCGAGACCCTGGTGAAGACCTGCCTCGCGCCGCTCTTCGCCGGACGCGCGCTGCGCGTGCTCTCCTGGGAGGGCTACAACATGCTGGGGAACCGGGACGGCTTCGTCCTGGCCGACCCCGAGGCGCGGCTCTCCAAGACGCGCACGAAGGACGGCGCGCTGCGCAAGATCCTCGGCGAGGGCGACCTGCACACGCGCGTGACGATCGACTACGTGCCCAGCCTGGACGACTGGAAGGTGGCCTGGGACTTCGTGCACTTCGAGGGCTTCCTGGGCGCGCGCATGTCGATGCAGTTCACCTGGCAGGGCAACGACTCGGCCCTGGCCGCGCCCCTGGTGCTCGACCTGGCGCGCCTGACGGCCTTCGCCCACGCGCAGGGCGAGCGCGGGCTGATGCCGCACCTGGCCGCCTACTTCAAGAGCCCCGCGGGCGTGGAGGAGCAGTCCTTCGTCAAGCAGCTGGCGCTGCTGGAGGCCTACGTCGCGCGCCATCGCGCCCGCCGCGGCGGCCGCGCGCGCCGCGACGCCTGACCGGTGGACGGCGTGGTGCCCGCCGCGGCGCTCGTGCTGGCCTTCCTGGGGGCCACGACCCTGACCGACCGCCTGCGCCGGCCCTGGGCCGCTGCGCCCCTGGGGCTGCTGTGCGCGGCGCTGGTGGCGGTGTTCCACGAGCTGGCCCGCTGGAGCCACGGCCAGGACGGATTCTTCTTCGGCGTGGGATGGATCGGGGCTCCGGTGGCCGCGATCCTCGGCGGGGCGTCGTGGGGCACGCGCCGGTTCTACGGCTGGCCCGACCTCGGCCCGCACCCCTCGAGGCTGGCGCTGGCCGCCAGCGCGGTGCTGTTGGGCGTGCTGCTCGGCACGCACCGTTGGCCCGAGGACGTCGCGCGCACCCAGGCCCGGGGCGAGGAGCTGCGCCGCGGCCTGCTCGCCTGGCGCGAGGCGCACGGCGGCCGCTGGCCCGAGCGGCTGGAGGAGGCCGTGCCCGCGCCCGGGCCCACGCGGCTGGGCGCCTGGGATCCGCCCCCCTTCGAGCTGCGCGCCTCGGCCGGCGGACGGGCGGTGCTGGCGTTCCCGATCTCCGCGCGGCGCGCCTTCGAGCTCGACCTGGAAGGCGGGGGCTGGGCGCAGGCCGCCCGGCGGGGCGCCGGGGACGGGCGGTGAGCGCGGCCGGCTCGGCGGGCGCCCTGCGCCGCGCGCGGCTGCTCGGGGCGCGCCTGTGCCTGGTGGCCGGGCCCGAGACCGGCGGGCCGGGCTGGCTCGAGGCCACGCGTCGGGCGCTCTCGGGCGGCGGGGTGGACCTGCTCCAGCTGCGGGACAAGGGCGCCGACGACGAGGCCTTCGCGCGGACCGCCGCGGCGCTGCTCCCGCTCGCGCGCGCGCACGGCGCGCTGCTGCTGCTCAACGACCACGCGGCCCTGGCGGCGACGCTCGACGCCGACGGCGCGCACGTGGGCGAGCGCGACGCCCCACCCGGCCTGGCGCGGCTCCTGCTCGGGCCCGAGCGCCTGCTGGGCCTGTCCACGCACGACGCCGGGGAGGTGCGCGCGGCGCGCCGTCGGCCGGTGGACTACGTGGGGCTGGGCCCCTGCCACGCGACGGGCTCCAAGGAGCTCGGGCGGACGCCCGGGGGGGCCGACCTCGTGGAGCGGGCCGCCCGGGAGGCGGGCCCGCTGCCGCTCTTCGCCATCGGCGGCATCGGCCCGGAGAACGTCGGCGCCCTGGTGCGGGCGGGGGCGCGGCGCGTGGCCGTGGGCGCCGCCGTGCTGCGCGCCCCCGATCCGGCCGCCGCACTCCGGGCGCTGAGCCGGGCCCTCCCGTCGGCCCGCTCCACGGGCTCCTGAGGCCAGGTCCTGAGGGGCCGCTGGCTGGAGCAGGGGCAGCCAGCGAGGGCACCACCCCTCCGGAGCGGGGGTGGGAGGGGCCCGCACAGCGTGGTACCCATGGGGGCATGCGGTCGTCCTTCGCTGGGTCGTTCGGTGGGCGCGTGCGCCGGCTCCTGGCGCTGGCGGCCCTGGCCGCGGGCGCCGCGGCGGGCGTGCGGGCCGACGAGCCCCCGAGCGCGGAGGCGCTGCTCCAGGAGGCGCGCTACCAGCAGCGCACGCTGGGCCAGCTCGACGTCGCCCTCGAGCGCTACGCCGAGGTGCTCGCCCGCCCCGACCTGGACCCGCGCGTGCGCGGAGCCGCGCTCTGGGGGCGCGCCGAGTGTCTGGCCACGCTGGCCCGCTGGGCGGAGGCCGAGGCGCTCTGGGCCCAGGTCCGCGACGACGAGCGCCTGCCGGCCGACGTGCGCGAGCGGGCGCTGAAGGCGCTGGCCCAGCGGGCCGACGAGTCGCGGGCGGCCGCGGGCGCCGCGGCGCGCGAGCGCAGCGGCGCGGAGGAGCTGGCCGAGCAGGAGCGCCGGCGGCGGGCGCAGGTGGACGCGCTCGTCGGGCGTGCGCGCGCGGCCTTCGACCGCCGCTCCTACGACGACGCGCTGCGCGAGGCGAGCGCGGCCCTCGAGCTCGACCCCGAGAACGCGGAGGCGCAGCGCCTCCTGGCGCTCGTCCAGCAGGAGCGGCCCGACCGGGGCGAGCTGCTCCGCTCGCTGCTGCAGTGGTTCCAGACGGTGCGCAGCGAGGCCTTCCAGCGCGCCCGCTCGCGGCTGCACGAGCTGGAGGAGGCCGGCACGCTGCTGCAGCGCCGCGCCGACTTCGCCGGCGCCGACCGCTCCTACCGCGAGGCCCTGGCCTACCTGGACGCGAGCGAGTTCCGCTCCGAGCTGGCCCAGGAGCGCTGGAACCTGGTGTTCTGGCTGCGTCAGGCGATGGCCGAGGGGCAGGCGCGGGGGCTCTCGTTCGCGCCCGAGCCGGTGGCGCCGGCCGACACGCCCGTCGGCCTGGGGCTCAAGGCGCGCTTCTACGCCCTGCTGAGCGAGACCTTCGCCGGCCGCGACGACAGCAAGGATCCCGTGCGGGTGACGGAGTGGGTGCCGCGGCGCCGCGAGGACGGCCTGCCGGGGCGCTCGCTCGGGCCCAACGCCTTCGCCTCGCGCGGCATCGGGGTGGAGCAGGGCGCCTCGGAGCTCACGCGCGCCCGTTGGGCGGAGCGCTGGATCCGCACGAACCTGGCCCAGGACTGGCCGCCCCCCGGCGGCCCGCAGCGCCCCCCCGGGCGCCGCCCGGTGGCCACGCCGGAGCCGCGCCTGCTCGAACGGCTGGGCGACGTGCTGGTCGTGCAGCACACCGAGGCCGTGCACCGGGAGATCGCGGGCCTGCGCGAGGCCTTCGACGCGCGCCCCCCCGCCGTCCTCGTGGACGTGGCGGTGTTCGCCGCGGGCCCGGGCGGGACGGTGCGCATCGCCCGGGCGCTGGGGCTGCCGGCCCCGCCCGTGCGGGAGCCGGGGCTGGACGCGGTGGTCGGCGGCCGGCTGATCGAGGAGTGCCGCCGCGACCTGGACGGGCTCGAGAACGTGACGCCGCTGGGCGTGGCGCAGCTGAGGCTCGACGGCGAGGTGGCCGCGCGGCTGGAGATCACCGAGCGCACCGAGACGCACCCGCTGCACGCGGGCCTGCCCCCGCCGGCCCTCTCGCTGCTCGACGCCGCCTCGGCCCGCTTCGGGCTGACCCTGGACGTGTACGCCGAGGACCTGCCCCAGCTGCCCAAGGGCGCTCGGGCCGGGGCGCTCTCGCTCGTGGCGCGCTCGCGGCTCGCGCTGCCCTCGGTGGTCGTGCGCAAGCCCGACGGCCGAGACGACTGGTCGCGGCTGCCGAAGTTCGCCGAGTCCGTGGTCGGCAGCGACCGGCGCCTGGCTCACGCCGCCACGCTCGTGCTCCAGGGGCTGCCCAACCCCTTCATCGACACGGCCGCGGCGTTCCCCGACCTGGTGCTGCTCGTGGGGCTGCGCCGGG